>JAFSWV010000145.1 GCA_017444325.1 bacterium
TATGCGCGCGATGGTCGTCTTGCCTGTGCCGCGGGTGCCGATGAAGAGGTACCCCTGACCGACGCGTTTTTGGCTTATGGCGTTCTGCAGCGTGGTGACGATGTGATCCTGGCCCACGACTTCAGAGAAGCGCTGCGGCCTCCAGCGTCTGGCCAGGACTTGGTAATTGTTGTTTTCCGGCATTATTATTCTTCGGTTTCAGTTTCGGGCTCGGGTTCAGCTTCGGTTTCGGCTTCAGGTTCCTCTTCCGTTTCTTCTTCCACGACGATAACTATTTCCTCGTCTTCGTCGAAAGGATTGTTGAGGAGCGCGATGTCGTTAACGATGTCGACATTGTCTTCGACGAGGTCGGTGGTGTCGGTTATGTCATAATCCGGGTCGACGAAAGCGCCAAGCGTGAAAGTGTCGAAGACGCCTCTCAGGGCCAGGACGGGAGCGAAGACCGCGCCGCAGACGGCGCCGACGCCCGTTCCGAAAGCGACGGTCAGGGGCGTGATGGCCAAGCCGCCGTAATTCTCCATGGCGGGAAGGATGCCGCATCCGGCTCCGATGCCGGTGAAGGCCAGGGGAACGGCGGCGGAAGCGATTATCTCGGCCGGACCGGCCAGATAGGTGTTGGAGAAAGCGCTCTCTTCCTCTTCTTCGCTTTCTTCAGCGGCCTCGGCTTCTTCGTCAGTTTCGACGATCTCGACCACGCCGACGTCTATGGCGTCGGAATCAGCTTTTTCCGTAAGGTATTCAGGCGCGACGGAGACTTCTTTGAATTCGATTTTGTTAGCGGTTTCTTCGCCGAGAACGAAAAGAGGAAACAGCAGTAAGAAGGGGATAAGTTTTTTCATTTTCACTCCTTTTTGTTTATTCGTTTAAAACTTTTAGTTGCTGCGCGGCATCCTCGGCATTTTCGCCGTGGGGAGCGAGCGAAAGATATTTTTCGAAATCTTTTACAGCGGATTTGTTGCGGTTGAGGTAGCGGTTCACCACGCCGCGGAGATAATAGACGTCGGCGTAATCCGGGTTGAGCTCTATGGCGCGGTTCAACTGCTTTAGGGCCGAATCCGGCTTCCCGGCGCCCAGATAGAGGATCGCGATGTTATAGCGGAAAACGGGATTGTCCTTGTCGATGTCGATGGCGGAAAGGTAATTGTTGATGGCGTACTTGAAGTCGCCCGCCAGCTGGTAGGCGCTGCCCATGAGAGCGAAAGCCCTCGGATGAACAATATGCCACTTTGGCATGTTCTCAGAGAGAAGCTTGATAACGTATTCGTGGTCTCCGGTCTCGCCAAGGTATGCCGAAGCATAGTTGATCATAACCCTCTGTTTTCCTCCGGCCTTCTTCATGGCGTCACCCCAGAGCGTGAGTTCGCTTTGCCAGTCCTTGCTCCGTTGGAAGGTTGCCACGGAATAAACCAGAAGCGCTGCGGGCAGAAAAACTCTCAGCGCATATGTGAAGGCTTTGGGAAGGTTGTCTGAGAGTATCCTGAGAAGGTCGGCGCAAAGCCAGATCAAGCCGGCGACTGACAAATACATCCTGTGCTCGAAGCAAAGGTCGAGCGTGGGCATAACAGAGCTTTGGGGGAGAAGCGGGAAGATGAAGAAGAAAAAGCCCCAGCTGGACAGGGGATATTTGTGCCTCACTTTCCAAAAAACGATGCAGCAGGCCAGCAGTATGGCAACGGGGACGATCCACTGCCAGCTCATAAAACTTGTGCACAAGGGAATGTCGTGGTCTATGCAAAGAAGGCCCGGCATGAAGAAGAGCGCGACGTAATAGAGGATCACGAAGGGCTGTGTCAAAAAGTACGTGAGCCTGGAGAGGCCTTCCACGTTGTAGTCGATGTGCCTCATGCCGCCGACGCTCTTGAGGGAGCCGCTGATCAACTCGGGATCCCATTTGTTCAGATGGCAGAAGACCACGGCCGGAAGCACGAGGAAAAGGAAGAAAACGCCGACGAGCTCCAGGAGCAGGTATTTTTTCTGGTGTGATTTCAAATACTTCAGTTCCGGGCTGGCCTCGAAGAGCCATAAAAGAACTATGCAGGCAATGGGCGCCGTTACGATAGTCTCCTTGCAGAAAAGGCCTATTACAAAGGCTGCGATCGCGCAGGGGATCGCGACGGCTTTGCGCCAGTGCGCGAAGTAAGCCCTCGTTATGATGAAGAGCGTCAGGAAATAGAAGAAGGCCGAGAAAAGCGTGAAGCGCTGCCCTATGTAGATGACCGGCATGGTCTGCAGCGGCATCAGGGCGAAGAAGAAGGCGACCGCCGCGGCTGAGAGATGAACTCCCGCTCCGGCTTTGTCGAGCTTGTCCCTCAATCTAAGGGGAAGCAGAAGCGGCAGCGTTATGAGATAGACCAGCCAGGCGTTCAGGGCGTGCAAAAGGAAATTGAAGAGATGCAGCGATACCAGCTGAGCGCTTTCCGGCGTGAAGATCTTGCCGACGAAGTCAGTGACCGCGGGCCTCAAGCTGAACCAGTAGGAAAGGAACACCAGCCACCTCGTCGGATACTTCTTGATGAGAGGGAAAAGCTGGGCGTCCATAAGGTCGTTTACGACTATGGTCTCGAAATCGTCCAGATGGTAAGACGAATCTATGCTGGGGTAATAGGCCAGAAGGATAGCGGCCAGAAGCAGCGGGAAGATCAGGTATTTTATGGCTTTTGTCATTTCTTCAGAACGTTAGCTTTTCGCCGGGTTTGATTTCTTTCTCTATATGCCGTTTTTCGGGAGTGGTGAAGTCTATGGTGACCTTCACGCCGTTTTCCTCCGGAACAAGGAAAATGTCGAATACGAAGGGGCCGATGTGGAAATTGGTGAGGCCGTACCTTGATTCGATCTTCCAGCTTGAGGGAGGCGTCGGGCTGATCTCGATGGAGGGATAGTCTGTCTCGAGTTCCCTGATGCCGAAGATGTTCCTGATGACCATGGTGGGAAGCGTCGCGCCCCAGCCGTAGTGCTCGGCGCCGCATTCCCAGACTGGATCGGGTACAAGCGGCCAAAACTCAGAAGCCTGACCGGGCATCTTGTAGCGGAAGCAGTTGGGGAAGGTCGTTTTGTGGCGGCTGGCCAAAGGACGGACGTCCCTACTAGTCTCCCTGGCATAAACGCGGTCGCCGGTCGAAAGCAAGAGGTCGCTGACCATTACGTTCTGTTTGGCGCGTCTGGCGGCCTCCGTGAAGGGGAACTGGAAGGAGGGCCATTCCAGCATCAGCTTCGGATTCTCAATGAAATACTTGAAGGAGTCGCGCATCTCCTCGATCTGCTCCGGCAGGGCGACGCCGACCGTTATGGGCAGCAGCATCATGACGTCGTAGTAATCCTTCAGAACGATGGGTTTGTTGCTGCGGGCGTCGAAATCCCTGAACCAGCCCTCGAAGAACATCTCGCGAGTGCGTTTGATGCGCTCCTTGGCCATATCCTGCCAGTAGGGGATGTCGTTCTCCAATCCCAGCTGCCCGGCGAAAACGGCCATGGTCTCCATGGCGTGGGCCATGACGGCCTCGACGTCCACCGTGCGGACGAAATCAACGACGTCGGCTTCGCTGCAGCCGTCGAAGGTGAAGCGCTTGCTGCCGTCCTGGCCGGATTCCCAGGAATTGTTGCAGTGGAACCAGCCCTCGGCGTCCGTCCTGTTCTCAAGCCACCAGCTGATGAAGGCCCTAAGATAAGGATAGAGTTTCCTTAGCCAGGTCATGTCGTGCTCGCGGAAGAAAATGGAGCGGATTACGTAGAAGGGGAGACCCCAGACGGGGCTCGTGCCGCATTCGCTTCCGCCTGCGCCTATCATGTTCATGCTGCCGTCCTCCCTCGAGCAGGGGACGTTCGGCATGGGCGCGTCCTTGAAGCAGCCCAAGATGACTTCCTTGGCGGTCTCTGGGTCGGCGTAGGCAAAGCACATCATGTCGAGGTGCGTTTCACCCAGAACGCAGCGCGGAGAAAAGATCTGCATGGCGTCCCAGGGCGTAGTGTAGATGCCGATGGGCGGCCTGACGGTCATCCTCAGCGTCTCAAAGTCCTGCACCCAGCCCTGTTTCCAGCTATCGCTCCAGTCGCCTTCGAGGATAGGAGTATGCGAATAAAAATCCTCGTCCTCCAAGAGCTTTTTCTGCTTTATGGAATCGTAATCGAGCTTGATCTTGCAGAATTTGCGCCAGGCGTAGGCTTCGTTTCTTTCCCTGACGAGGTAGAAGCGTCCCGTTCTGCTGGCTTTGCCGTCTATGGTGAAACTGTAGTCGGAAAAAGACTCCGCGCCTATGCACTCGGAAAAATCTTTCGTGCCGTAGTCAATATCGTTCAGTTCGTCGCCGACCCACTGCGAGGGATCGTCGCCCTCTTTGTAGAATTTCAGTCCGGTCCTCAAGGGCGCGTCGTCGCCTCCTAAAATGAAAACGGCGCCGCCTTCCCAGATCTTGTTTATCCAGGCTTTTTTCTCCGAATTGTAGCGGCTGACAACACCCGAGCTGCCCCACCAGGGCTTTTCTATGAAGCCGTAGAGGTTTGATACTCTCAGCGTCGCTTTCTGTTCCTCATAGAGATCGTTTCTGATCTCGTAATCGCAGGCGATGGTCTCTTCATCAGCCAGGAGGTAGGTGACGCAAAAACTCAATCCGTGCCCCTCCCAGTCGTAGCTCATGAGGTTCTTGGAATGGATCCTGGAGCAGACTTTCTCTTGCTTGGCTTCCTCCATGTTGGAGATCCTAACTTTCGCCGTTATGAGGGACAGTCTGAGGAAGGAAAGGTAGTTGTTGAAACTGGGGCAGACGCCGCTGGCATACGTCCAGGGAAGCGAGCGCTTCCAAAAACCGAAGCCTAAGGGCGGAACGGACCTGACGATGCCGGAAATATGCAAATGCGCGGTGTGCGCCGGATTGTCAAGATATCCGAAGGGCGTGAATTCGTATCTGGGAGCCTTCATGAAAACATTTCGATCAGTTATTTGTTCAAAGCGGCGATAACTTCTATTTCTACAGCCACGCCTTTGGGAAGGTTGGCCACTTCCACGCAGCTTCTGGCCGGCGCGGTGTCGCTGGGGAAGCATTCCCCGTAGACTTCGTTGACGGCGGCGAAGTCGTTGATGTCGGATAAAAAGACCGTAGTCTTGACCACGTCCTCAAAACTCAGTCCGGCGTTCTCTAAGATGGCGCCGAGATTTTTAAGCGACTGCCTGGCCTGATCGGCGGCCGGACCTTTGACGAGTTCACCGCTCTCTGGAATGATGGGGATCTGACCGGAGATGAAAAGGAAACCGTTGGCTTCAACGGACTGATTGTAGGGGCCGATAGGGGACGGGGCTTTCTCTGTGTTGAGGATCTTTTTGCTCATTTTTAAATCCTTAATTAAAGTTTTATCTCAGGAAGCATTCGTATGCGGGGTTGTTCTTTTCGATAGTGTAGGGGTATCCCAGGTTCTTCAGGACTTCGTTCAGCTGGTCTTTTTCTTCGGGCGGGACCATAAGCCCCATGAAGATCCTGCCTACGCTGGCGCCCAGATTGCGGTAATGGAACATGGTGATGTCCCACTTGCAGCCCATGGCGTCCAGGAAGGTCTTCAGCGTTCCGGCTCTTTCCGGGAACTCGAACTGGAAGAGCGTCTCTTCGCCTTTAAGGTTTGCGTGTCCGCCCACCATGTACCTGACGTGCGTCATGGCGAGCAGATTACCGGTAAGGTCGCAGATCTCATAGCCTAAGCTGTTGAGTTTGCCGTAGAGCGTGTCGCGCTTTTGCCCGGGCGCGAGCCTTATGCCGACGAAGACGTAAGCCTTCGTGTCGTCGGAATGGCGGTAGTTGAACTCCGTCACGTCGTGGCCGTCTATGGCGGCGGCGAAAGCGCGGAAGGAACCGGGCTGTTCTTTCAGTTTGGCGGAGAAGAGTATTTCGCCTTCCGCCATCTCGGCCAGCTGGGAGATGACTCTCAGTCTTTCGAAGTTGATGTTGGCGCCGGACAGGACAGTCGCGAACA
>JAFSWV010000146.1 GCA_017444325.1 bacterium
ACATGCGGGCTTATAGTCAGGCCCGGCGTAAAAGCGTTTCCCATAAATCTATTCCAGTGGCAGATTGAGCGCCTTGTAATCCTTCAATCTGCGATTAGCGTTCATCTTTTGGTCGTTGTCAAAGACCAGCGGCCCGCAGCGTCCGTCCAGGATTAGCCCGGCGCAGCCGCCCACAACTTCCGTCTCCATCAGTTTGCCGTTGCCTCTGCCGACGTTGAAGCGTCTGGTCGGGAAGATCTGCACTCTGGCTTTCTTGCCGGTCGGCAGAGGCACTCTCAGAAGGTCGCCGCTCTTCACGGTGATCTTCTCTTCCCTGCCGTCGATTTTGACAAGCACATCCATGACCTTCGCGCCCTCCTTTGCAACGCCGACCGGCGCGATGGCCGTTCCGAGAACGATCATGCAGTCCTTGGCGAAAACTTCCTTGGCTGCCTCAGGATTCAGCTGCGACATGACGCCCAGCTGCGGCATCATGAAAATGGAGTCCACCGCCAGCTGCGTCACGCCCTCAAGCTGGAAAGCGTCCAGCATCATCAAAGCCGACTGCGTTCTGTCGGGAGCGTGCGAGAGCACGCCGCCGGAACCGATGCAGAGATCGAGCTTCATGAGATCGACCAGAACGTTCTGATCGTTGTCCAAAGCTGATCCGATGTCGCCGTCGGCGTCTTTCTGATTGGCCGCCACATCGACCGCCAGCGACCTGTGATGGATAAGCGAAAGCCTCAAGGCTTCCCTGGCCGCGGCCTGCTCGATGTAAAGCTCTTCCTTTGTCTCCGGAATGGTCGTGGGACGGATCATCTTGTTCCTGAGAATATCCCTCAAAACGCGCACGTCGAATTCAAAGGGCAGCCAGCGCAGTATATTGTTCACGCCGCTTTCCGCCATCACGTTGCAGAGGCTGTAGCTCATGCCGTAGTTCGCGGAGACCGTTCTGTGGAAGTGTCCGCCGAAAACCGAGAAGACGTCGGTCGTGGCGCCGCCGATATCGACCGCCAGCACGTTCTGATTCCTTTCCCTGGCCACTTCCTGAATGATGATGCCCACGGCCGTCGGCGTCGGCATAATGTCGGCGGAAGTTATCTCCATCAATTGCGGGTAACCCGGAGCCTGCTGCATGACGTGCTCCAAAAAGAGATCGTGGATCGCCTGGCGCGCTTCCACCACGTCTTCCCTGTTCAGGTCCGGCCTGACATTGTTGACGTGGCGGATGGAGCAGACTCCGCCCAACATATCCTCGACCACGTCTCTCGCTTCCACGTTGCCGCTGAAAATGACCGGCAGATTGAAGCCCTGCCCGAACCTTGGCTGCGGCTTCGCGGCGCGGATTATTTCCGAGATCATCTCGACGTGCCGTCTGGAGCCGCCGTTCGTGCCGCCCGCCATCAGGATCATGTCCGGTCTGATGTGCCTTAATCTTTCTATCCTTTCGTAATTCTCCCTCGGGTCGTCGAGGGAAATAGTGTCGATAACGATAGCGCCTGCGCCCAGGGCCGCTCTTTCCGCGCTGGCGCCCGAAATAGAGCCCACAATGCCCGTGCAAGCCATCTGCAGTCCCCCGCCCGCCGAACTGGTCGAAAAATAAGCGTCAACGCCGTCTTCGCCCTTCCTGGGGCAAATCAGGTTCCTGTTTTCATCCAGAAGCCGGCGGCCGGTGATATCCTCCAGCTCCTCGACCGCGTTCTTAACGCCCACCGTCACGTCGTCGAAGGGCGCCTCGACCGTCGTGGGCGCTTCGCCGCGCCCCGCCAGACGGTAGCCCTCCTCGGTCTTGACGACCAGAATAGCCTTGGTGGTCGTGCTGCCGCAGTCGGTCGCCAGCATCACTTCCAGTTTCTCAGTGTCTTTACTCATACCTAATTGGCCAACTCCTTAATTCTCTCCTCAAGCCTCAGCGTATTGGAATCATCCAGCAAAAAAAGACCAAGATCCCGCATATCGAGCGGCATCACCGTGTTCAGTATCCCCCCGAACCCAATGAGAATGTGGGCGGTGATGGGCGCGATGGGACGGTTGATCTCGAAAAGGAAAGTCGTCGCCGCGGGCAAGTCGTATTTCTTGCTCCAGTGAGCGATCTTTTCCACGATCTCTTCCGTCTCCTCAACTGTCAAACTGGTCTTTATCATATGAAGAAATTATAGCAAAAGTCCTTCCTATGCAATTTTATTTATACCAAACTGCCGGCTCTTCTTTTATCTTGAAAATATGTCTTACCTTGCGAACTTTCTCGCCCTCGGTGTATTGGATATAATTTGTGAAAACACCCGCCTCCAAAGGTTCTCCGCAAATCGCCCAGGTTGGATTGAATTTGTTTGCGTCCATACCTGGCGGCGGCTTACATATGTCGATCTTCAATCCTTTCGGCAATTCTCCCAACAACTCATATTTGCCTTCCTTGACAAAATCGTTCCATTGTATTTTGGGCGTGTCATACTTCAGAAAATAACTCACCTGCACGTCAAAAAAGCACGAGTGATTCACTTCTGACATATTGCTTGACCAGAAATACATTTTCGGCTCGGTAAATTTTCTTTTTTTCTCGGGGATCGGTTCATTAAGGTCTTTGATCCTGAAGATATGCTTCTCCTCTGAAGAAACAGTTCCATTTTTGACAGTAAAAACATTGGTAAAAGTTCCACCCTTCAAAGGCGTCCCTGAGATGACGAAATCACCGTTTTCCATGCGTTTTCCTTCGAGCCCGTCAGGCAGCTGATATAGGAAACCAGCATCAGCATTCTCGTTTAACACCAGACCATTTTGGCGATAAAATTCATCATGAATATTTTTCGCCGCGTATTCAAACGGGATCATCACCGTCAGATCATGCACGACCGCTTTCTTTGTCGCATTATAAAACGATCTTGACAAACATTTGTTCCTGTCATTATGAACGACGAATATATATTTTTGGGTAAGCGTTATGTCGTTATCCCCAATTGTTCGTGCAACACAAACGAACAAATTGGTATATCTGCCAACCTTCTCCGGCGTGCCTGATATGAGATGTCTGTCTTCATCATTTTCACGCGGAACATACGACAGCCCATCTGGAAGAGGAAAAAGGAAATGCGTTCCTTTCCTGCCATAAATGTCATATTTGAAAGGGACTCCCTCGGTTAAGTCGAAAACAAAGTGCTTGCGGACATCGCCAGATCTTAAAGTAAATTCGCTCCTCAATTGCGAATCTCCCTGGGGAGGAAGATTGGGCTTCGCTATTTCTTTCCCGAAGGCGAACCAGCTCCAAGAGGAACCTACGGGAACGTGGAAGCGGTCCTGCTTGTTGACTCTCCAGAAGTAGGTGCCGGGCTTGAAATCGTTCGCCTTGAAGTTCTGATGCTTTTTCACGAATGCGTTTCCGCCCTTGCTGACGTCTTTTTCCCCGTCCTTGCCGAAAGGATCTATCAGCTGGATCTTGTAATTGATCCTTTCCCTGCGGTCGCTTATCATTTTCTTGCCTTCCGGCTCGACCCAGCGTAAAGTCAGCTTGTCATTGACTGTAAAGAGCGAACCTTTTTTAGGTTCCGTTATTTCAGGGCTTGTCAAGGGCTGGCTGTTGTCTTCGTAAGTGTGGAACCTTACGCCGAAGCGGGCGGTTTCGTATTCGTTTGTAACATCGTAAAAATAAATTTCATAAGCATCGTCAAAATATCTGGGGAAAGCCTCGGCGCTGAAATAGCAGTCCAATCTGTTCGTGGAAACAGGCGGGAGCGTCATGGTCATCTGAGGGGCCGGCTGGCCGTTTAGATCAACGTTCAGCTTGTAAAAGTCGGACCCGGCGTTCAGACCGTTGCTCCATTGGACCGTGAAGGGTTCGCTGAAAGAATTGACAAGATAAAAAGTTCCGGTGACCACCGGGCTGTGGTCGTAGACCACCTCGTAGTACATGGGATAGGCCGAGACGTAGTCCTTGAGGAAGGGATTGGTGCTCCTCGCGTATTCTGTCCTGTTGTCGAGTCCGTCCTGATCAGGGTCGGATGCGGGATCTTCAAGGTCGTCTATCCTGGAACTGATGCTCTGGAAAAAAGCTTTGTCTTTTTCCAGTTTCATGAGCCTTTTTTCGTTGTGAGCGTTGGTCTTTTTCCATTCCAGCTGGTCTTTTATCTTGTATTCGATGTTTTCCAGTTCGTCGGAATAATAGGAGCGATATCTTTTTACCCAATCCTCCGGCATTTTTTCTGTTTCCCTTTTTGCGCTGTTTGCGGTACAGCTTGTTCCCGCGGTTGGACTGGGGGAGAACGACTATCTCAACGAGCATGCCCTTCCGGTTGTCATAGAGGTTCCGTACTACGAAAAAGGCGGCAAAGAGGAACAGCCGCTGGAACTGGTCCTGCAGCCCGGAGACCTCTACAAGGGAAGGAACGGGCAAAATGCCCTCATTTACGAAAAATACGGTCTCGTTGAAAAGACCTTCGCGGAGTTTGTCAAAAAGGAAAGGCCTGCGCCTGTCGTAAATTGGAGAGACGGCAGACCGGCGGATGACAAAGCTTAC
>JAFSWV010000147.1 GCA_017444325.1 bacterium
ATATCTACAAGCTGGCCTTAAGGTCCGGCTACGAGGACGGAGCCTACAAGTAGTTTGACTTTAAGAGGGGTATAAGATACAATTTACCCCAAATCTTTTCTTGACGCGCCAATAGCTCAGCTGGATAGAGCAACGGATTTCTAATCCGTAGGTCGCAGGTTCGAATCCTGCTTGGCGCGCCATTTTTATTTTCCGGCTTTTTCTATCCGCAGCCACGCTTCGTCCTTCGTGACTTTCAGTTTGCCGTTTTCTTCCTCTATGAACATGGCCGGCAGACCTCCTTCCCCTCCCACTAATTTTTTCCCCTCTTCAGGAGGCATACAGAAAAGCAGCGTGGACATTCCGTCCGCCTCAATGCCGGTGGGAGCCTCCACAGAAACGCTCAGCAGGCTCGTTTTGGCCGCTTTCCCGGTCTTGGCGTCAACTATATGGGTGAAAGCGTTGGAACCGCTTTTATAGAAGTTTGCGTAGCTTCCCGACGTGGATACCGCGCCGATCTCCAGCGGCAGTACGGTCGTCTCCCCTTCGCTTTCCGGGTCTTTTATCCCGATCTTCCAGATAGGACCGTGCACGGAAGAGAAGACGATCTCGCCTCCGGCGTCCACTAGATAATCCGGAAAACCGTGTTGCATAAGGACCTCGGAGGCTCTGTCGGCGGCGTATCCGGCCGCCAGGGAGTTGAAGTCCACCTGCATTCCGGGTGGCAAATAGACATAGTCGTTCGATAAAATCACTTTGTCGAAGCCCGTATATTTCAGCGCTTCCTGTATTTCTTCCTCAGTCGGCGTTTTCATGCGTCCTTCCGGGCCGAAGCCCCAGAGGCTAATTAGCCTTCCGGCGGTCACGTCAAAGCGGCCCTGCGACATCTTGTAGAGAACTTCGGCTTCCTTCCACATTGGCAGAAAGAGCGGGGAAAGCTTGTGCCAGCCGCCTTTGTTCACTTCGTTGATCTCGGAATCCGGAATGAAGCGGCTGGCCGCGCGCTCCACTTCGTCGATAGCCGCGAAAGCTTCCTGCAAGGCGGCGCGGCTTCCCCTGACGTTGGGGATGACGATCTTCGTGACGGTCGCCATCTGGAAGCGCTTCTCTTCGATCCACTCGCTCTTTTTCCTGTTGGCGAAGAAGATCGTTGCGGCGGCCGCAAGCAAAAAGGCCACCGTTATGATAGTGGCCTTTTTCATCATATGATTATGAGATCTTTGCTGAAGTGGTTCAGGAGCTCGACTCCCTCGTCCGTGATCATAACAAGATCCTCGATCCTCACGCCTCCCAAGCCGGGAACGTAGATGCCGGGCTCGACGGAAAAGCACATACCTGGTTCAGCATAGAGTCCGTTGGGAAGGCCTATTGAGGGCTCTTCGTGCACTTCCAATCCTATGCCGTGGCCGAGGCGGTGCGTGAAGTATTCTCCGTAGCCAGCCTTTTCTATATAGTCGCGCGCGACGGTGTCGATGTCTTTCAGAAGCACGCCGGGCTTGATGAAATCGAGGGCGGCCTGCTGGGCGCCTTTCACTATCTCGTAAATTTTGCGCATTTCCGGGCTCGGTTCGCCGAGGAAAACCGTTCTCGTCATATCGGAGCAGTAGTCGTTGAGTATGCCGCCGATGTCGAGGACTAAGCAGTCGCCTTCCTTGGGCATCGTGTCGTCGGGGACGTGGTGCGGCTCCGCGGCATGCGGTCCGTAGCCCGTGATGGGGTCGAAGGAAAGGGCGCTGCCGCCGCGTTTCAAATACATGGGCAGCAAACTTTCCGCCAGGGCTTTTTCGGAGAGGCGGTTCTTCGCGAGCTCAATGAGTTCGCCCATCACTTCGTCGTTCTGCAAAGAGGAGGCGCGCATCTTCGCCTGCTCGTCCTTGTCTTTGTACATACGCACTTTCGCTGTGAGCATGCCGCCGTCCGTAAACTTAAGATCGTTGCGCAGATTCATGAGCCTTAAGAGAATTTTCGCCGGCATAAGCCCGTCCACGCCGCAAAGGCTGTTTTCCGGGAAACAATCGGATGCGATCTTCAAAGGATCGTCGCCGTCTTTGTAGCTAATTATTTCCGCGTCTTTGCACTCCGTTACGGAAAAGAGCACGTTGACGAAAAGCTTAGCGCCCTTTTCATCAACGTAAAGCGCGAAGAATCTTTCGCCGGGCGCGACTTTGACGCCGGTCAAATAAGCTATCGACATCGGCTGCGTGAGAAGCAGAGCGGAAATGCCGCTCTTTTTCATTTCAACTCTAAGTTTTTCTATTCTGTTCATAAGTTTCCTTACTGCTTTTTAGAGATCTTGCCCCAGCTGTCTTTCAATGTGGCGGTGCGGTTGTAAACGGGCGCTTCTTTGGTAGAGGTCCTATCCGGCGTGAAGTAGCCTATCCTTTCGAACTGCACGGGAGTAAGAGGCTTTATGTCCGCGGCGGCCGGTTCGGCAAGAGCGTTCTCATTGACGGTCAGGGAATCGGGGGCGACGTTTATCGTGAAGTCCTTACCTTCCGGAACATTCTCGGGATCGGGCACGGAGAAAAGCGCGGAGAAATTGTTGAGCGTTACTTTGACCGCGGTCTTGGCCGCCACCCCGTGGATGGTGCC
This sequence comes from bacterium, assembly GCA_017444325.1. Lineage (GTDB taxonomy): Bacteria > Auribacterota > UBA3054 > UBA3054 > UBA3054 > UBA3054. The sequence goes on from JAFSWV010000147.1 coordinate 2,572, forward strand.
TTTCACCTTGCGGCCGTCGGGCGATTCGCCGCCCCTGGTCGCGGGATCGTAAGTGCAGCGGAGCTCCGTTATGTTTCCGTTTTCGTCCTTTATTACTTCCTGGCAGGTGATGAAGTAAGCGTATCTCAATCTCACTTCGCGGCCAGGGGCAAGGCGGAAGAACTTGTTGGGAGGATCTTCCATGAAGTCGTCCCTTTCGATGTAGAGTTCCCTGCCGAAAGGCACTTCCCTTGTACCGGCCGATTCGTCTTCCGGATTGTTGATGGCCGTCAAAGTTTCCGTCTGTCCTTCCGGATAGTTGGTAAGCACGACTTTCAAAGGATCAGTCACGGCCATCAGGCGCTGCGCCGTGCGGTTCAGTTCATCCCTGACGCAGTGCTCAAGCAAAGCGAAATCAACGACGCTGTCAACTTTGGCGATGCCCACTCGCTTGATGAATTCCCTGATGGCCGCGGGCGGGTACCCTCTTCTCCGCATGCCGGAAAGAGTCGGCATCCTGGGGTCGTCCCAGCCTGTGACGTAACCTTCGTCCACGAGCGTTCTCAATTTCCTTTTGCTCATGACAGTACCAGTCAGGTTCAGTCTGGCGAACTCGGTCTGTTCGGGATGATGGATGTTGTCAAGTTGATCGAGGAACCAGTTGTACAAAGGCCTGTGATTCTCGAATTCCAGCGAGCAAAGGGAATTGGTGATGCCTTCTATGGAGTCTTCGAGGCCGTGAGCCCAGTCGTACATCGGGTAGATGCACCACTTGCTGCCCTGGCGGTGATGGTCTTTTCTCACGATGCGGTACATGACGGGATCGCGGAAGTTGATGTTCTGGGACTTCATGTCTATCTTGGCGCGCAAAACTTTCGAGCCGTCAGGGAATTCGCCGGCGCGCATTCTCTGGAAGAGGTCCAGGTTCTCCTCCACGCTGCGGTTGCGATACGGGCTCTCAACGCCCGGCTCCGTCAGCGTTCCGCGCATCTGCCTTATCTCTTCAGGCGTGGAGTCGTCAACGTAGGCTTTGCCTTTCCTGATCATCTCCAGCGCCCATTCGTACATCTTTTCGAAATAGTCGGAAGCGAAGTAAAGATGCTCCCCCCAGTCGAAGCCGAGCCAGTGGATGTCTTCCTTTATGGCCTCGACGTATTCGTCGTCCTCTTTGGAAGGATTGGTGTCGTCGAAGCGCAGATGGCATTCCGCGTCAGGGTATTCCTGGGCCAGGCCGAAATCGAGGCACAACGCTTTGGCGTGTCCGATGTGCAGGTATCCGTTCGGTTCCGGGGGAAACCTGGTCACCACGCGTTTGAATTTACCCTGCGCCAGATCGTCGTTGATCTTCTGGCGGATGAAGTCGAGGCGTCGCTCTTCCTTTTCCAAAATTTCTTCGCTCATTTTAGTAAACCGTTAAGATATTTATTGAATTCGGAGACTTCCTGAAAGACTGCCTCCGGTTTTTCTCTTTCTATTCCTTCCCTGTCAACGATGCAGTTCCAGGTCACCGCGACGGAATGCACGCCGGCCGCTTTCGCCTGCGCAACGTCGCTCGCGGCGTCGCCCACATAATAGACGTCTTCGGGAGCAAGGGAGAATTTATTTAAAAAGATCTCGATGCTTTCCACCTTGTTGAGGCATTTGTCGGACCCTGTCCTGACGAAATCGAAAGCGTCCGTCAAGCCCGTCATCTCAAGCGAGATGGCGCAACTGGTCTCCCCTTTGCCGGTGATGAGCCCGACTATCACGCCCTTTTTTCGCATGTCGGCGATAAGCTCTTTTAAGCCCGGGAAGGGCGCGCGCACTTTTTCATGGAGCTTCCTGTAATTGGCGTTGTAATCCTCCAGGGCTTCCGCCCAGATCTCCGGGCGGTCAGCCATCTTCAATTCCAGGATGCCCTTTTCGTTCATGCCGAAATGATCCATGATCTCTTCCGTCGTTAGCTCTTTGCCGGTGTAGCGCTGGATCGTCATGCGGAAAGCTCCGACGCAGACCGGCAAGGAATCGCAGAGCGTCCCGTCCCAGTCGAACAGAAGGCCTTTCAGCATTCCTTCACCGCCAGAAGCCCGTCGGGCGAAAAATAGTCGATCTTCATGGAACGCTTGACTTCGGACAGCGTCTGGTTGGCGACGGCGGCCGCTTTTTCGCTGCCCTCTTTCAGGATCTCGCAGACTTCCGGAATACGCGCTTCCCAATAAGCCCTGCGCTCCCTGATGGGCTTGAGTTCGGCCTGCAGGACGTTATTGAGGAACTTCTTGACCTTGACGTCGCCCAGGCCGCCTCTGCGGTAGTGGTCTTTCATCTCGTCCAGGTTCTTGTATTCCAGTCCGTACTTTTCAAAGTCTTCGTCTTTTGCGAAAGCGTCGAGGTATGTGAAGACCGGGTTCCCTTCCACCTGGCCGGGATCTTCCACTCTCAGGTGATTCTGATCGGTGTACATGGTCTTCACTTTCTGCCAGACTTCCTCTTCCGTGTCGGAAAGGTAGATGCAGTTGCCGAGCGATTTGCTCATTTTCGCCTTTCCGTCGGTTCCGGGGAGCCTTAAGCAGGCGGCGTTGCTGGGCAAAAGTATTTCAGGCAAAACGAGCGTCTCGCCGTAGATGGCGTTGAATTTCTCGACGATGTCCCTCGTCTGCTCCAGCATGGGCTTCTGGTCTTCGCCGGTCGGGACCGTCGTGGCCTTGAAGGCCGTGATGTCGGCGGCCTGGCTCACCGGGTAAGTCAGAAAGCCTATGGGGATGCTGTCCTCGAAACCGCGCATTTTTATTTCCGCTTTCAAAGTGGGATTGCGCTTCAGCCAGGCCTCGCTGAAAAGGTCCATGTAATAGAAGCTCAGTTCGCAAAGCGCCGAGACCTGGGACTGGATGAAGATGTTGGAGATCTTGGGATCTATTCCGCAGGAGAGATAGTCCAATGCTACGTTCAGGACGTTCTCCCTGACTTTCTCGGGATGCTCGGCGTTGTCGGTCAAAGCCTGAGCGTCCGCGATCATGATGTATATCTCGTCGTAAAGGCCGGAATTCTGCAGCTCCACGCGGCGGCGGAGACTGCCGACGTAATGGCCGATGTGCAGTCTGCCCGTCGGTCTGTCGCCTGTCAAGATGATTTTTTTCGTCATAGTTTTCCTTCTTTGCGCAATTTCTCAAAGATCCTGAAAGCGCAGGATTCTTTGCCTTCGTTTTCGGGATCGAATGTTTCCCAGGGGTCGCTCGGGGCTTCGTAGGGCGCGTTGACGCCGGCCAGGCCTTTCACGCTGCCTTCTTCGGCGCCTTTGTAGAGCCCCTTGTCGTCGTGCTTGGCGCAGTATTCCAGACTGGCCTTGACGAAGACCTCCTTGAAGCGCTCTTTGCCGATGATCTCGGCCGCTTGCGCCCTGGCCTTCTTAAAGGGAGAAACGAAAGCGCAGATGGCTGTGACGCCGGCTTCGTTCAGAAGTTTGGCGGCTTCCGCCACTCTTCTTATGTGCTCGGCCTTGTCGCAGGCCGTGAAATCCAGGTCCTTGCAGAGGCCAAGTCTCATGTCTTCGCCGTCAAGAACGTACGCCAGGCCGCCTTTTTCAAAGATCTCTTTTTCCAGCGCGTAAGCGAGGTCGGATTTTCCGGAAGCGACCAAGCCCGTGATCCATATGGTCTGCGGCTTCTGGCCAAGACGTTCGCAGCGTTCCGCCGTTCCCACGGCGTCCGGATGGCGCTTAAGCCTTTCGTCGCTGACCTTCTGGTCATTGAGGCCGGGCGCATCTTCCGCACTGTCGCGTCTTATGATCATGCCGGCGCCGACTGTGTTGTTCGTGATGGCGTCGATAAGGATGAAGGAGCCTGTCGCCCTGTTCTGGTCGAAGGGGTCGAACATCAGTTTACGGTTGGAAACGATGGAGACGCGGCCGATCTCGTTGAGTTCTAGGTGATCGGCTTTCTCCCTGTGCAGCGTGTTGACGTCGATCCTGTAGCGAATGTTGTCGATCCTGCAGCGGGACGTCATGGTCGTCTGCTTGATGAAATAGCTGCCGTTGGGGTCCATCGGCTGCTCGCTCATCCAGATCAAAGTCGCCTCGATATGGCGGTCGATCTGAGGAAGATTGTTGGGCCTGACCAGCATGTCGCCTCGGCTGATGTCGATCTCGTCTTCCAATGTCACGGTCACCGACTGCCCGGGAATGGCGTGGTCAAGATCACCGTCCATAGTAACGATAGCCTTGACGTGGCTTCTCTTGCCGCTCGGCAGCGCCATGACTTCGTCGCCGACTTTAATGACGCCGGAAGCGACCTGCCCGCAGAAGCCGCGGAAATTGAGATTGGGCCTGAGAACATACTGCACGGGATACCTGAGGTCCACCATGTTGCTGTCGCTGCCGATATAGACGTTCTCCAGAAGTTCCAGAAGGCTTTCTCCTTCGTACCAGGTCATGTGCTCTTTATCCCTAGCGGCCACGTTGTCGCCGACGAGAGCGCTGATGGGCACGAACCTGAGGTCCTTGATGTTCAGTTTCCTGGCGAAGGCGCTGAAGTCTTTTTTGATCTTCGCAAAAACTTCCTCGGAATAATCCACCAGGTCCATTTTATTGACCGCCACTATTATGTGGGGTATTCCCATGAGGGAGGAGATGAAAAGGTGGCGTTTTGACTGCGTGAGGACGCCTAAGCGGGCGTCTATGAGTATGACTGCCAACTGCGCCGTGCTGGCGCCCGTCGCCATGTTGCGGGTGTACTGCTCGTGGCCCGGCGTGTCCGCCACGATAAACTTGCGCTTGGGCGTCGAGAAATAGCGGTAGGCCACGTCGATGGTGATGCCCTGCTCTCTCTCCGCCTTCAGGCCGTCCGTGAAGAGCGCGTAGTCTATTTCGCCTTTGGCCATTTGCTTGCTGGCGTTCCTGATGGAGGCCAGCTGGTCTTCGTAAACGCCCTTGGCGTCGTGCAGAAGGTGCCCTAGCATCGTGGACTTTCCGTCGTCCACGCTGCCGGCGCTACTAAAGCGCAACAGTTCCTTCTGCTCGTTTTCCTTGAGGAACGCTTCTATCGTTTTGCCTTTTTTCATCTTAGAAATATCCTTCCCTTTTCTTGATCTCCATGGAGCCTTCCGTGTCGTGGTCGATTATGCGCGTCGATCTTTCGGAGATCGTCACGACCATCATTTCCTCGATGATCTCCGGGACCGTCTTGGCCGTCGAGCGTATGGCGCCCGTGCAAGGGTAGCAGCCCAGCGTTCTGAAGCGGCACATGACTTTCTCGGGCTTTTCGCCTTTCTTCAAGGGGATGGGGCCGTCAAGCGGGATCAGCATGTCGTCTCTCACGACCATTTCCCTTTCCTTGGCGAAATACATCGGAACGATCGGGATGTTTTCTTTGTAGATGTACTGCCAGACGTCCAGTTCCGTCCAGTTGGACAGAGGGAAAACGCGGATGGATTCGCCCTTGTTTATCTTGGCGTTGTAGAGGTTCCAGAGCTCGGGGCGCTGGTTCTTGGGCTCCCACTGCCCCATTTCGTCGCGGAAGGAGAAGATCCTTTCCTTGGCGCGGGATTTTTCCTCGTCCCTTCTCGCGCCGCCGAAAGCGGCGTCGTATTTGCCTAATCTCAGCGCATCGACCAAGGCCTTCGTTTTAAGGAGCGCGCAGCATTTCTGCGTGCCGAGGGCGAAGGGATTCGTCCCGGCTTCGATTGCCTCCTCGTTGCGGTAGATCCTCAGCTCCGCGCCGATGTCTTTGCAGAACTTGTCCCTGAAGGCGTACATGTCATGGAACTTGAAGTTCGTGTCAACATGCAGCAGAGGGAAGGGAATGGGCGCAGGGTAGAAGGCTTTCTGCGCCAACCTGACCATTACCGAGGAGTCTTTGCCGATGGAGTAGAGCATCACGGGGTTGGCGAACTCCGCCGCCACTTCCCTTATGATGTGGATGCTCTCGCTTTCCAGTTGCTGAAGATGCGTCAGCCCGTCTTCCATAAGCTTACTCCATCTCGTCGTAGAAGGCGACGAGCTTGCTGCTTCTCAAGGGGTTTTTCAGTTTCTTCAAAGCCTTGGACTCGATCTGGCGGACGCGTTCACGCGTGACCGCGAAGACTTTGCCGACTTCTTCCAGCGTCTTGGGCGGGCCGTATTTTCCGGACAGGCCGAAGCGTAGCTGAATGACCTTGCGCTCCCTGTCGGAAAGCTGGTTTAAGGCCTCGGTGATCTTCTCGTTCAGAAGCTTGTTGTTGGCGGCGAGAATGGGGTTCTCGGCGCTCTTGTCCTCGATGAAGTCTCCGAAGGTAGAATCGTTGCCTTCACCGACGGGCGTCTGCAAAGAGATCGGCTGCTGGGCCATCTTCAGGATGCTCTGGACTTTCTGGACGGGCACGCCGATGTCGTTGGAGATCTCGTCCGGGGAAGGTTCGGAGCCGTTCTGCTGGACCAGCTTCTTGGTCGAGCGGCGCATCTTGTTGATGGTCTCGATCATGTGCACCGGGATACGGATGGTGCGGGCATGGTCGGCGATGGCGCGCGTAATGGACTGCCTGATCCACCAGGTGGCGTAGGTCGAGAATTTGAAGCTTCTCTCATGGTCGAACTTGTCCACCGCTTTCATAAGGCCTGTGTTGCCTTCCTGGATCAGATCGAGGAAGTCGAGGCCGTGGTTCATGTATTTCTTCGCAATGGAGACGACAAGCCTGAGGTTGGCAAGCACCATCTTGTTCTTTTCCTGGCGGGCTTTTTCCGTCCATTTCTCAAGCTGGTCGGCTTTGGAGAGAATATCCTTGGCGGGCATCCGGCACTCGAATTCCTGCATCTGGATCTTCTGCTCTTCCTGGGCGATGCGGCGTCTGTTGCGGTCTTTCGTTTCCTTGTCCTCTTCCTGGCGGTTGGCTTCCTTGAGGTCGGCTATGGTCTTTTTCGTCTCGGTTATAGCCTCGCCCATCTTGAGGACGTCTTCGGCGAAATTCTCGATCATGCTGTGCTTGAAACGCAGCTGCCCGATCAGTTCCGTCATGGTGATGTGATCCTTGCGCAGCTTTTCGCCCAAGGCCTCGGCGTCAGCTTTGCGGCCGTCGCGCCTGGCTCTGGTCATGCGCATGTACGTCTGCCTCATGACTAGGTCGAGGGATCTGATCTCTCTCCTGATGGGGCGCATCTTCTTCACGTAGTTGTCGCGGCTGCCGGCGCTCTTCCTCTCCTCTTCGGAGACGATGTGGTCGAAACGCTCGGAAGCGCCAAGAAGACTGTTGCAGAGTTCCAGGACGCGCGTGGGCAGATTGCCGAAACCGCCTACGATCTCCTTGATCTGGCGTTCTGCGTCGCGGATCGTCTTGGCCATGTCCTGCTCCTGCTGCTTGGTCAGAAGCTTCGTGCGGCCCATCTGGCGCAGGTACGTCTTGACGGGGTCGTCGCTGGCGCCTTCCGCTATGCCGATGTCCAGGGAGTCGTCAAGCTCTTCCTCGTCCTTGAACTCGATGCCGACTTTTTTCAGGATGTCGACGACTTTGTTCTGCAGCTCTTCCACGTCGTCCATGCCGACGTCTTCCGGAACGATCGTGGTGAACTGCGTCAGCGTTACGAACTTTGCGCCGTTCTCGTCTTCCATGCAGATCTCGACCAGCTGTCTGGCCAGGGTGCTGGCGAGGCTGTTGCCGGTTATTACGATCTCTTCATTGGCGGACTTAGAGGACGCCCTTCTGCCGCCGGTCTGTTTAAGCTTGGCAAGGTTCCTTTCGGCTTCTTTCCTCTGCTCTTCCGTAGGCTGAAGCTTTTTGGCCTTCTTGGTCTCGGGCTTCTTGACTTCAACTTTCTTGACGGGCGCGGGCTTCTTAGCGCTGGCTTTTGGAGCGGGCTTCGCCGCCGGCTTTTTTGGAGCGGACTTCTTCACAGGCGCTTTCACGACCGGTTTCTTGGCGGGCGCAGCTTTCTTCGCAACTGGCTTTTTCACGGGCGCCGGCTTCTTGGCGGGAGCGGGCTTCTTAGCGGGAGCTTTCTTCACGACCGGCTTCTTCGCGGGCGCTTTTTTCGCGGGAACGGGTTTCTTCGCCGGAGCCTTCTTCACGACCGGCTTCTTCACGACCGGCTTCTTCACGACCGGCTTCTTCGCGGGCGCTTTTTTCGCGGGAACGGGCTTCTTCGCCGGAGCCTTCTTCACGACCGGCTTCTTCGCGGGCGCTTTTTTGGCGGGCGCGGGCTTCTTCGCCGG
>JAFSWV010000148.1 GCA_017444325.1 bacterium
CATCGTAGGTGAAATATTTCTCCCCCGCCTTGTGGGAAAGAAGCTCTATTTCCGGCTTGGCCTCCTTCGGCACTCTTAGGTTCACAAAGACCCAGTTGGTGTAGCCGTTCTCCGCTAATGCGTAAGCCTTGATTTTGTTGGCGCCCTCCTCGAGTTTCAGCTCACACTGCCAGCTTGTCGTGCCTTCCGCAACCAGATCCTTCGTGCCGGAAGCGCTCACCTGCTTGATCGTCACCTTCTTGATGCCGCTCGTGTGACTGGCCGTTCCCTTGAGGACATAATCCCCCATCGCGGCCTCCACGTCGTCGTACTCATCCGACGAGGTGATGTTGATATCAGGGAAAAGCTTAAGCTGCTTGGAGAAATGATCGAGATGCTCCGGTATCATCTTGCGCCAATAATTCCAGTTATGCTTGCCCTCCGGGCGCTTGAAGACCATATCAACGTCGGCCCGGCGTCCCAGCGCCATAAGACAATTGGCCAGATCCATATTGACCTCGGCCAGATTGTAAGTATCAAGATAAACATCCTGGTCGCCGCAGTCGAACTTAAGCTTGATGAATTTCTTGGGCGCAACCGCCGTAGCGATCTCATTAGTCTGCAGAGTGCTCACGCCGTCCAAAACTTTGCTGATCTTGGGGCCGACGAAAGCGCCGCTCATTGAAGAAGCCGCGCAGTAGCGGCAGTTGTAGTAGGCGTCGCAGCAGCCGGCGATCCTGAAGGCCGCATATCCGCCCATGGAGATGCCGCTGATGCCGCGGATGTTCTTAACGCGATACTTCTTCGCCAGATGCGCCGGCAGATCCTTGCACATGGCGCCCATGTAACCGTTGGCGTATTCGAACCAGGAATTGAAATAATATGTGCTTTTCCAGTGGCTGCCCTGCGGGAAGACGATTATGAACTCGTTGGTGTGAGTCGTTTTCATTAAAGTCTCATACGCTTCCTCATACCAGGTCTGGTCGTTCTGATCGCGGCCGTGCAGGAAATATATTACGGGATAATACTTGTTCGTCTGCCAGTTGTAGCCGCTTGGCAACAGCACGCCGTACCTGAGATCCCGTCCCACGCTGTCGCTGTGATAGACTTTGTTGGTCTCCCAAACCATGGCCTGGGCAGCGAACGAAACGGTTAAAAGAAAAAGTAACATGAGTTTCTTCATAAAAGCGTCCTCACTTTAGATTTTTTATGATCGACAGGTAGCGCTTCCTTGCGTTGTTCGCCCACTCTGTCTGCAGTTTTGCTTTCTTTTCAGGATCGTTGTATTCCTTGAGCCCCAGCTCCAGGAAATCCTCGTTATTCGCGACCGGATGCTCATAGAACATCAATTTCCAAGGATCATCCTCATCGCGGTCTTTCACCAGTTTCCAGGCCTGCGTGCATTCTTTTATCTCATCCACGAAAAGGATCCCGATGTAGTCCCTGAAGATGTTCATTCTGGCCGCGGCGTCACTTATATTATAGCGGAATTTCGCCTCCATCTTGAAGGGCGAACTCTTCAGCATCGCGGCCTCTGGATACTTCTCGTACATGTAGGGGCAGACCGACATTTTCAGCAGCGCGTATTCTTTCGGCGCGTCCGGGTCCGTGCCAGGGAACATCGACCAAAGCTTCTGGCCTTTCTCCGACAAATTGAAAAGGATAAATTCGCGCGCCAATTCCGGCTCCGGCGCACCCTTCATAAGCGCTATAGCGTCCGGCGTAATGACCGTTTCGCCGGGAGGCAGAAGAAACCCCAGCCTGTCTTCACCGACGTTCATAATGGCGTTCAGGGCGTAAACGTCTATGCAGAGTCCGAAAGCCGCTTCTCCCAGCGCCACGTCTTTGGGAATGCTTCCGGCGTTCCCGGAGAACGAGCGGCCGTTCCCGCTCATGGCGCTCACGATCCTCATTCCTTCCTCCCAGCCGAACCTTTGCATGATGATCTCGTACATCATGAAGACGGAACCGGACTTTCTCGGGTCGGCGGAGGCGATCCAGGAAAAAGCCTCAGGCTTCGCCAGGTCCGACCAACTCGCAGGCTCGGATATCCCGAGCTTTTTCAATAAAACCTTGTTGTAGATTATTCCGAAGCCTGACAAGCCCACGCCGTACCAGTATCCTTCCGGATCATAAGTAGGAACGCCGGCGCAGTCCTTTCCGATCGTACTCTTCACTTCCTCCGGCAAAGCGCAGACCTCTAAAAGTCCGTCTTTCTTCAAAGCCAGATAAGGATCAGTGCCGCCTCCGTAAACAAGATCGACTCCGATGCCGTCCGGCTTGTTTTGGAATGACGAGCGGATGTAGCGGATGATGTCGGAGGTGCCGCCCACGTCGAGCCAGTCGAATTTTACCGGCAGCTCTCCCCTAGCGGCTCTGTCTTCATTAAACGCCCTCTCAACTTCGTTCCTTACGCCTTCCCAGTGCGGGGAAAGGATCGTCAGCGTTCCGGCATAAGCGGAAGCGCCTTTGGCCGCACCTGCTTCGCGGAGGCTTTTTCGCAGGAAAAAGCCTCCCAAAGCGACTGCCAAAGCCAGGATCAGAATGAGGGAGCTAAGGCGCATTTTTATTCGGTGACGGCGGTAATGGCCGCGACCGTCACGATATCCTCGGGCTTGCAGCCGCGGGACAGATCGTTGACGGAGCGGGCGCAGCCCTGAAGCAGCGGGCCGAAGGCTTCCGCTTTCGCGAGCCTTTCCGTCAGCTTGTAGGCGATGTTGCCGGCGTTCAGATCGGGGAAGATTAGCACATTGGCTTTGCCGGTGACCGGGCTGCCGGGAGCTTTCTTGGAGCCGATGGCTTCGATCAAAGCGGCGTCGGCCTGCAGTTCGCCGTCCACTTTCAGTTCCGGAGCGCGTTCTTTGACGATGCTGGTCGCTTCGATGACCTTGTCAACGATAGCGTCTTTGGCGCTGCCCTTCGTTGAGAAGGAAAGCATA
>JAFSWV010000149.1 GCA_017444325.1 bacterium
CGAAGAAGCCAAGGACGAATGCAAGGGAAAATTGGAAAGGCCCATAAAACCGATAGAAGGACTGGACCTCAAGAAGTACGAGCTCGTCTTCATCGGCTCGCCCAACTGGTGGGGGACTCTCGCGCCTCCCGTCAGGACTTTCGCGGAAAAGAACCTCGAAGAGCTGAAAGGCAAAAAAGTCTGTCTCTTCCTGACCCACGGCAGCGGCGGAATGCAGAACCTCGGCCGCGACTTCGCGGAGATCTTCGACGATAATTCCACCGTTCTGCCGCCCAAGGCCTTCACCGGCGCGACCATCAGATCGAGCGTCGAGGAGCTGGAAGAATTCGCCACGGAAAGAACCGCTGAAAAATAAGGCCAAAAGAGAAACGCTGTGGCTAAAAAAGTTTTGATCATATCCTCTCCCGGGAAGGGAGGCAACGTCGACATCCTTTTAGAGTTATGAGCCGTGAGATCACAAAGCCCGGGGCGATAGAAGTCCGCGGGGCGCGAAAGAACAATCTGAAGAATATCGACGTGGATATCCCGCTGGGAAAGATCGTCGGCATAGCCGGCGTTTCCGGCAGCGGAAAATCGTCTCTGGCGCTGGGCGTGGTTTACGCCGAGGGTTCCAGACGCTACCTGGAGTCGCTCTCCACCTACACAAGGCGCCGCATGACCCAGGCCGCGCGGGCTGAGGTCGACGACGTGCGCTACGTTCCGGCGGCCCTGGCTTTGCACCAGCGCCCTGGCGTCCCGGGGATCCGCTCCACCTTCGGGACCATGACCGAGCTGTTGAATTCGCTTAGGCTCATGTACTCCCGCCTGGCCTCCCATTGCTGCCCCAACGGACATTACCTTGATCCTACGCTGGACGTGGCCGCCGGGAGGGAACTGGTCTGCCCCAAGTGCGGGGAGCGTTTCTTCGCCCCTGGCGCGGAGGAGCTGGCCTTCAATTCCCAGGGCGCCTGCCCCCGCTGCGACGGCACCGGCAAGATCTGGGAGGTCGATCTCTCCACCATCGTGCCGGACGATTCGCTTACCATCGACGAGGGGGCGGTGGCGCCCTGGCAGTCTCTGATGTGGTCTCTGATGAAAGACCTGGCCAGGGACATGGGCGTAAGGACCGACGTGCCCTGGCGCGACCTGACGAAAAAGGAGCGCGACATAGTGCTTCACGCCCCTCCCACCAAGCACCATATGGTCTATCAGATAAAGAAGACCGGCGGTTCGGGGGAAATGGATTTCACTTTCTTCAACGCCATATACACGGTGGAGAACGCCCTCAAAAACGTCAAGGACGAATCTGGCATGAAGAGAGTCGCCAAGTTCCTCAAGGAAAGCGACTGCCCGGAGTGCAATGGAACGCGCCTCTCGGAAAAAGCCCGCGCTCCCAAATTGAGGGGGATCTCGCTGGATCAGGCCTGCGAGATGACGCTGGCCGAGGCAAAGGAATGGGTGAAGGGCGTGCCTTCTTCGCTTCCCGCTCCCATGCGGCCCATGGCGGAAAAGATTTGCGAAGCGTTCAGCGACACTTCCAAACGTTTGATGGATCTAGGTCTTTCCTACCTTTCCCTCGACCGCGCGGCCTCCACGCTCTCAACGGGCGAGAGGCAAAGAACTCAGCTGGCCAGGGCCGTCAGGAACAGGACCACGGGCGTCCTCTACGTTCTTGACGAGCCTTCCATCGGGCTGCATCCCTCCAACTTGGAAGGCTTGACCGGCGTTATGGACGACCTTGTCAGGGACGGCAACTCCGTTTTGCTGGTCGACCACGACGCGCAGCTTCTGAATCACGCCGACTGGATCATAGAATTGGGTCCGGACGCCGGCGCGAAGGGCGGAAGCGTCGTCGCCCAGGGAACGGCGAAGAAGATAACAAAGGATCCCGCCTCGCAAATAGGCCCCTTCCTGGCCGGGAAAGGCAAGGGCAAAGCGAAAAGCGGCCGCGACGTTTTCAAATACGGCGCCATCACGCTTTCCACTTCCGACATCCACACGGTGAAGCCTCTTGAGGTCTCTTTCCCGAAAGGCGCCCTGACAGTCGTGACGGGCGTTTCGGGGTCCGGCAAGACCACCATGGTGCTGGAAAGCCTGATCCCGGGATTGGAGGCGAAACTCGCCGGCAAAAAGCTTCCCGCCCACGTGAAGAAGATCGACGCCCCAGGCATCGCGCAGGTAAAGCTCATAGACGCGACTCCGATAGGCATCAACGTCCGCTCCACCGTCGCCACCTACGCCAACGTTCACGACGAGCTGCGCAAAATTTACGCCAAACCGCCGGAGGCCAAAGAGCGCAAACTGAAAGCCGGCGATTTCTCATACAACACGGGCTCTCTCCGCTGCCCCGTCTGCGACGGCACAGGCTCGATCAGCCTGGACGTGCAGTTCCTGCCGGACGTCGACATACCCAGTCCGGACTGCCGGGGCTCGCGCTACGCGAAACAAGCCTTCGCGATAAAAAGGAACGACCTCTCGCTTCCCGAACTGATGGCCATGAGCATCGACGAGGCGCTTTTGAAATGCGCGGACCTTAAGCTGGTGAAAAGCCGGCTCGAGGTCCTTCGCGACCTGGGCTTGGGGTATCTGACTCTGGGCGAGCAGACGCCGGGACTGTCCGGCGGGGAAGCGCAGAGGCTGAAGCTGGCCAGCGAGATGGGGCGAATGCAGAACGACGCGCTCTTTGTCTTCGACGAGCCGACCATCGGACTCCATCCCCTGGACGTCAGAACGCTGATGGACGTCTTCTCCCGCCTGATAAGAAACGGCGCCACGGTGGTCGTCATCGAGCACGACCTTGACGTCATTAGAAGCGCCGACTGGATAATCGACATGGGACCGGGCGGCGGCGAAGAGGGGGGAAGGATCGTCGCCGCGGGAACGCCAAAGGAGATCGCCGCCGACAAAAACAGCAGAACAGGAAAATGGATATGATTTTTTAGGCCGCCTTCAAAATACAGAAATAATCTTATAATAATAGGAAAAACATGAAAAAGCAGATCAACGCTTTCGATTACGCCGAGGCGATCGTGAAAGGCATCGCCAAGGGCTCCCTTCTGACGACCAAAGCGGAGGGCCGCGTCAACACCATGGCCATTTCCTGGGGGACGCTGGGCGTGGAATGGAACAAGCAGCTTTTCACGACTTTCGTGCGTGTTGAGCGCTTCACCAGGGAAATGCTGGACAAGAACGGCGAGTTCACCGTCAACATTCCCATGGAAGGCTCCGACATGTCCGTGGTTGGCAAATGCGGCAGCGTCTCCGGGCGCGACGCGGACAAAATTGCGGACAACAACCTGACCCTCGTCGAAGGGGAGAAGGTCTCCGTCCCGGCGATCAAGGAATTCCCGCTCACCCTGGAATGCCGCGTCACGTACCGCCAGCTCCAGGACGACGAGGCCATCGCTCCCGAGGATCTGGAAAAATTCTACAAAGTCGGCTACGGCGGCACGCATATCGCCTACGTCGGGGAAATAGTGGCGGCGTATATCGTCGAGTGAACAGGGAGAAAAAGCAATGAAAGACGGAAAGATTTTCGCGATGTTCTTCAACGGCAGCCCCCGCAAGGGCTGGAACACATTTAAGATGCTGGAGGCGGCCAAAGCCGGAGCGGAAAAGGCGGGAGCAGAAACCGAGCTCGTCAATCTCTACGACATAAGTTTCCCAGGTTGCAAGAGCTGTTTCGCCTGCAAATTAAAGAACGCCAAGACCGGAGGCGTCTGCGCGCTTCGCGACGACCTCAGGCCGGTGCTTGAACGCGCGCGCCAAGCGGACGTTTTGGTCCTCGGCTCGCCCGTTTATTTTCACTATCCCACGGGCGTTTACCGCGCCTTCTTCGAGCGGCTGACAGTCCCTGTTTACAGCTATCACTACGAGAACGGCGAGCCCCTCGTCGCCAGGGACAAGGTCATAGAGGCCGCCAACATCTTCACCATGAACTGCCCGGAAGAAATGATGGGAAAGATGGATTATCCCAAGATCCTCGGAGCGAACACGGACGCGCTGAGGGCGGTCTTTGGGGCGTGCGAGACGCTTTGCGCCTTCAACACCTACCAGTTCTCCGACTATTCCCGTTACGACTTCAACCTCTTCACCGAGGAGGAGAAGCGCGCCTACCGCGACGAACATTTCGAAAAGGATCTTGAAAACGCCAAAGAGCTCGGAAGCAGGCTGGTCTGGCGCGCGAAGGAACATTTGAAATAAGATAATAAGTAAAGCAGCAACAGGACAAACGATGACCAACCGCGAAAAAATGCTTCTTTTCGAGAAGTGCATCAACACTAACGACCTCGAGCTGGGGAAAAAGCTCATTTCCCCCTCCGCTTCCTTCGCGACGCCGGTATCTCCCGAGCCTCTTTACGGCGCGGAAGGGTACCTTAGCGTCGTTTCCCTCATGCGGCAAAGCTTCCCCGACGCGCAATGGAAACTTGTCGAGGCTGTCTCCGAAGGGAACACTGTCGCCGCGCAGTGGGAGTGCTCCGGCACCTTCGAAGGTCCGGCGCCTTTTTGCGGCCTCAAGCCGAACGGGCGAAAATTCTCAACCACGGTCATGAACTTCTACACCTTCGACGATGATGGCATGATCTGCAAGGATGTCGCCGCCGCGGGGCTCGCCGGGATCATAAAGGAATTGCGGCGCGCGGGAACGGAAAGAAACATCGAGGAGGCGCGGGAATTCTTCAAAGGCGACCGCTTCGCCACGGAAAACGACATGGTGATAGATGAGCTTGACGGCGAGCACGCCGTCACGAGCGTTATTCTTACCGACCGGCACAGAAACGCCCTGGGCGGCGTCATGGGCGGAGCGATCTTCACCCTGGCGGACTTCGCCTTCGCGGCTCTGACGAACGACAAGGAAAGAGCGACGGTCGCACAGCAGGTCAGCATAAATTATCTTGCCGCGCCTAAGGGAGCGAAGCTCACAGCAACCGCCCGCTACAAAAAGGACGGCAGGAACTCCTGCGTCGTCAACATCGACGTGACGGACGACACGGGCCGCGAGATCGCCCAGTTCGTCGGCACCGGCTTCAAGCTTCAATCTCAGGAGAAAAAATGAAAGTTGTACTCATCAACGGCAGCCCCAGGAAAAACGGCAACACCATGAGGGCTTTGCAGGAGGTTGCTGCTTCCCTTGAAAAGGAAGGCCTCGAGACTGAAATAGTCTGGATCGGCAACAAACCGGTGAGAGGCTGCGCGGCCTGCTACCAGTGCAAAGCCAAGAATCTCGACAAGTGCGTTTTCGCAGACGACGTCGCCAACAGCATCATCGAAAAACTAAAAGACGCCGACGGCATAGTCATCGGCTCGCCGACTTACTACGGCCAGCCCACCGGCGCCTTACTAGCCGTCTGGCAGCGCGTCTGCC
>JAFSWV010000150.1 GCA_017444325.1 bacterium
ATTGGAACTTCATATTCATCATTCCACGGAAAAACACAGGTCGGATATATTTCTAACTTTACGTTGCTATCTCCACTAAACTCAAAACAATAAGCAGTATTTGTTGGCGTAAAACAGTATATTGTTGTATCGAATTGATAATTGCCAAACTCGTCTGAATACCCTTCTAGGGTTTTTAAAATTCTTCCATTGACAACATCACCAACGCCTATATTTTGATTATCTTGAATATCCCATTGACAAATTATATGCCCTCCGCTTTCCGGCCAATAAATTCTCATACCTTCGTTTTCTTCATCAAAGCCGTCTTTAGGATTTATACCTTGATCAAACTCAGCGTCTGTTCCTGATGATTCAGCCAATTGTTTATTAGCATTAAACCAACTGTAACCATCATAGCTTACTGTAATCCACCGATCCCCGGTTAAGTCTGATTCGCCATAAAACCGGAGCGGTATAGTAAGTTTGGCCTCATTAAAACGCAAACACTTATGATAAATCATATAAGCATTAACGTTAAATGAAATCAATATAACAAAAAGCACGGCTTGTTTTGCAACAAGCAAAAAACGTATTATAATGTTACAGACTGTTATCATATCTAATTACAAATTAAGCTCATGCAACAAATCTAATTTTGTTAATTATTCATTTTCTCAAAATCATAAAAAAGAAGAACAAATCCTCATTTTCTGAATTATCTATGTTAATTGTCGCAACACCTGACTCGCTTATTTCAACCCAATATTTAACATCCATAGACTGGCAAGGAGTTATATTAATAACCGCATTTGATGTTATGTTCTCAGCTATCTCTACTGATGTGCTTCCGCTTATAATTGCTATCCTGCCGCATTGATTCGTGTTTTCAAATTCAAAAAAATTCTGCGCTCTAATTATATTCCCGGTTTCAGCAGCGAGATTAAGATCTCCGGCAAGCGTTGTTATGCAAGCATCTGGATGATCAAAAACAATGTCTGATCTTTTTTCTGCTGTTCCTATATGCCAATTAAGATTGTTAGTTAGCACTAAATCAGAAACA
The DNA here is from genome assembly GCA_017444325.1 of bacterium. Lineage (GTDB taxonomy): Bacteria > Auribacterota > UBA3054 > UBA3054 > UBA3054 > UBA3054. The sequence goes on from JAFSWV010000150.1 coordinate 1,043, forward strand.
AATAAAGTTCCGGTAATTGAGCCCCCGCGCTGCATTATCAAATTGCTTTGAAGAATATCTGAAATGTGGCTTTGCTCTATAGAGTTATTTGCAATTTTACTGGCTGTCACAGCATAATCATTAATCTTGTCTGTTGTAATAGCATTAGTGACAATGTTGCTTGAAGAAATCGCATTATCAGCAATTTTATCGGACGTGACTGCCTTACTTGCAATTTTGCTAGACGTAATAGCTCCTGTTGTTATCTTGTTCGAAGTTACAGCATTGTTATCTATTTTGTCAGAAGTTACCGAATAGTCCGCTATTTTGACTGTAGTTACAGCGTTTCCGGCAATTTTTGCAGTCGACACCGCATTATCGGCTATTTTGTCAGTAGATATTGCTCCAGTAATGATCTTATTAGCTGAGACAGAATTGGCAGAAAGTTTGTCTGAATTCACAGCGCCATCGCTTATTTTTGCTGCCGTAATTGAACCGGCTGCAATCTTATAAGAATTTACAGCTCCGGCGCTAATCTTTGCCGCAGTTATAGCGCCAGATGAAATTTTGTTTCCTGATATCGCGCCGTCTGCTATCTTATCCGCAGTCACCGCATTGTTTGCAATTTTGTTTGAAGTCACGGCGCTATCCTCTATCTTCACCGTTGTCACGGCATTGCTGATGATTTTGTCTGACGTTATCGCATTGCTGGCGATCTTTTCAGTTGTTATTGCGTTGTCTGCTATCGATGATGTGCCGAAAACATGGTTGCTAATGGCGTAGCGTAAATTTTGAGTTGCTTGAGCTATTGTTGTATTTAGTTCTGAAATTGTTGTGACTCGATTGCCGCTTATTCTTATGTTGGCGCCATTATTCAGTTTGTCCCTTCATTGTTAAAAGTTGACACATTGTTTTGATTTGTTGGTTTGTTATAGTTTATCATTTTTTGTATATTCTATCCACCCCTAGGGGTGGCCATTGGTTTGACTTAAGCGGCTCCATTGAATGTTTTTCTGAACTCGCTTGGAGTTCTATAATTCAGTTTTTCGTGCAGCCTGCGGTGATTGTATGTCCAAATCGCGTTCTTGATCGCTTGCCTCGCTTCTTCTTTGGTGTTAAATTTCGAATCAAGATAATATTCGCTTTTTAATATGCCGTTTAGTCTTTCGGCCATTCCGTTTTCATAGCAGTGCAATTCCTCCGTCATGCTGGATCTCCAGCCAAGCGAATCAAGAAGCTTCCGATACATATGCGACGCGTACTGGCATCCGCGGTCAGAATGCGCTATCGGCTTAGCTTCCGGGCCTAGCTTTTTAGACGCCATCTTCAACGCCGCCAGGGGCCCTTCAGTCGTTAGATCATCTCTTACGTCGTATCCGACTATGTCCTTGGCAAACATGTCCATCATCAGCGACAGATAAACAAAACCTTCTTTGGTGTAGACGTAGGTTATGTCGGAGCACACCGCCTGATTGGGAGAGTCTATCTTTAGATCTTTCACCAAATTGGGAGACGGTATAAGGGACGGATCCTGCTTGGTAGTACGGCACTGGTATTTCTTGCGTTTCTTTACCAAGAGATTGTTTTTCTTCAGCAAATTGCCGAATCTGTTTATTCCGATTGTTACTCCTGCTCTCTTTAGTTCGGAGCGTATGGCAAACAGCACCTTTTTCGCTCCTGCTCTGGGATTGACTTGCCTTTCCTGGCGCACAAACTCTACGACAAGGCCTTCGTTGACCTCGTGACGTTTTCTTGCTTTCTTGCTGCTATAAAACCACTGCCTTGTCATGCCTAGCTTCCTGCAAATGGCGGATACTTTTCTTTTTATCTTTGAGCAGATCATATGCGCTATTTTTCGGCGCTCTTTTTTTTTAGCTCTTCTGGGGTTATCCCTAGTTTGCTGCAGGCGATCTGAAGCGCGGCTTCGTCAATTTTGTGATCAAGTATCTCATCCGACAGCTGTATTTTCAATCTTCTGAGCTCTTCCTTAAGTCTCTTGATCTCATCTATTTCTGTTCTAGTTTTCACGTAGATCAACCTCCCTTTTAGATGTTCGAAGCCAAGAGCCCTCATCCAAACATAAACTGTGTTATAAGAAATCCCGTATGCCGTTGCCGCTCCTGATACTGATTTCCACTTCCCATCCCTGAGCTCTTCCATGACTTTTAGTTTGAATGCCATACTGTACCGAATTCTGTCTTTCATGTCACCTGTCTCCTTAATTTTTTCAGAAAACAAGTGTCAACTTATATTAAAACGGGACAAAATACCATTTTTTATCCCCGGTTGTCAGATGGCCAAGGTATGTTTGCACATAAGTTTGAAGAGCATTCAATTCAGTTTCAAGAGCTTCAAGGTCTGACTGCAGGGCATATAAAGTTTGTGCTCGATCTCCTGGCCCTTCAACACTTGAAATTGAAATGAGTTCAGAGCTTATGTTGGAATAATCGTTTATTATTCTTTGAAGATCCTTTTCTCTTACGAAACGTTCATCATCGCTAAGATCGGATAAGCCTAACTGAAGATCGACTATTGAGTCGGCGCAGGATTCGGCATTGCTTTTAATGCGGTCCATTGTAAGTTTGAGATTTTCAAAGTCGTTTGTGGAAACAAAGGCTTCTTGTGTAAGGCCTTGGAGAGTATCAGCGTCTATCTCTTCTGATAATCCGCAACTAACCACCAGCACATTAAGAGCAAAAAAGAAAACAAGAAGACGTCTGGAAATTTTTATCATAACTCGACTCCGTTTTTGTCTATTTTCACATAAGACTAACTAAAAGTCAAGTTCGGGTTGATTTTGGGCATTCTACGATAAAAAGCAAGGCCGTCTAACGACGGCCTTTCCCATTACTCTTTTTTTCCGCTTTTTTTCATCTCCTCCCGGATCTCAGGGACGGTTGGATTCTTGCCTGCCTTTTTACGCAGCGCTTTGATGGCGGCGGCGATGTCGACGGCTTTGCCGGTCTTTTTTTCTTTTTTCATGCTTTTCTCCTTTGTTTTATGGTAAAAAAAAAGCCTTTGAAAAACATGCGTTTTTCAAAGGACATATTGATCCCGATGAAATGGTGCGCGAGGCGAGACTTGAACTCGCACGGGTTTAATCCCACTAGCCCCTCAAGCTAGCGTGTCTACCAATTCCACCACCCGCGCTCTGGTAAACTTACCTACCTTTAAAGGTAAATTCTAATCGCTACTCAGTCTTTCATGAGCAGTGTTAGTATGGTACTATAATCGCCTCTGGAAGTCAAATAGGCAGCCCTGCGAACCACATAGAGAGGGCCAGCAGGCAAAATCCGTCGCGGCAGTTGTCGCTTTCAGCGAGCGCTTTAGCTTCTTCCATTGTGAACCATTTGAGGCCGAAAGTCTCTCCTCTGTCGTAGTCTTCGCTGACTTTTCGGGGGCCCGTTCCAACGAAAAGGTTAAAGCAGTGGTTGCTGCGGCCGATCTGGGGATAGAAGGTCTTTATGAGCCGGCATTCCTTCATTGCGTAGCCGGTCTCCTCCATGGTTTCCCTTCGGCAGGCCGCTTCCAGGTCTTCCTTGGGATCGGCGTTGCCGGCCGGGAGCTCCCAATCGAAGCTTTTCACCATATAACGGTATTGTTTGGTCAAAAGTACCCTGTTTAGGTCGTCGATCAAGAGAACGCCTACGACAGGCATAGGGTATTCGATGGCGTGGAACTCGATCTCCTTTTTGTCGGAGCAGATGATTTGGTCGGCGTAATGGGATAGCCAGGGACACTCTACGAGAGGCGTCCTCTTTACAAGCTTCCAGGGCGGTTCGCCTGTCAGCTTAGTCTCCAGCAGTTCGTCATCTTTCATTTTCTTCGCTCAAGATGACCGCTTTGTAAGCGACGTCGGTGATCAAAAGCCTGGCGTCGATATCTTCCACGAGGTTGCCAAGGTAAGTTCTCAAAAAGAGCCTCTGCTCACAATATGAGAGCGCGGAGCCAGAGGAAGCCAGAAGCCTCGCCAGATCGTCCACTCTTCCGAACCAGGAGCAGTTGGAAGAGAAGCTCATCTTTTTGAAATCCCTGATGTAGAGGGCGCCGTCTTCCGAAACGGACAAGTTTTCGCAAGTGAAGCTGCCGTGGACGATCCCGCAGTTGTGCATGCGGGCGGCAAGCTTGGCGAGCTTAATTAGCAGCTGTTCCTTTTTAACAGGATCGTCCTGCGCCATCTGGAAAGCTTCCCTGAAATTGAAGACGCCCTTTACCAGATAGGCATAGGCGTAGGAACGCGCTGCACGCCCTATAAGGAGCGATCTCTCGCAAGGAATATGCAGAATGGTCAGTCTGGCCGCCGCACGCCAAATGCGCCTGTCTTTGCGTTTGAAGGGCAGGAGCTTTTCCAGGAGCGAAAGACTCGTCTGCTCCGATTCGATGGCGACTTTGCCCTGGGGATGGTCGTAGATGGCAAAACAGGAATTTCCCTTCCTCTCGAAACGGGTGATGTATTTTTCGTTCTGCCATTCGCGCTTATCAAGGAGAGCGCAGACGTCTTCCACAAGCAGCCTGGATTCGCCTTTGCGCATGAAGCCTTTCCCGCTGTTCCAGACTTTGAGAGGCGCGAAATCGCGGTTGCTCTTGAAAGCGCGGCGGCTTCTGGACCTGGCCTGGGAAAGGTCGTAGCCCCTCAGGTTCTCCGCCACTTCGTGCCAGACGCTGTGGTAGTCGCGGCGGCTGTGCGTTTCCGTAGTCTCGGTGATGACGGCGAAATTCCAGATGTAGGCTTTCAGGAATTCTACGCGCGTTCTCACGGGCACTTTCTTGCCGAGGCAGTGCTGAAGCTGCGTAAGATCTTCCTCAAGCTGCACCCTCGTGCAGAAGCCCCTTCTTGCGTGCTGGAAATCTGTAAGGTACCATTTCTTCTCGTTCGCCTGCCAAAGCAGATTGCCGGCATGAAGGTCGCGGTGAACAACGAAAGCGGCATGCATGCCGGAAATGAGCTGAGCCAGTTTCTCGACCTGCTCTTTGGCGCCGGGCACCTTCCAGTCAGGACGCATCTCGTCGTAAGTCACGCAGTCAGGGATGAAGCGGGAAATTAGCCAGACTTTTATCTTGCCGTTTTCCTCTGTGTGCCCTATGGCGATCGGTTCCGGAACGCTGATGCCTTCCTTGAAGAGCGCTTTCATAATGTTCCATTCCTTCTGCGGAGCGGAGAATCCCCTTTTCCATTTCAGCTTCTCGATAAAGTTTGAGAAAGTGAAAGCTTTCACAAGCTTGTCGTCGAGACGGTAAATGAAACGATGATACCCGCTGCTCTTCAGAAGCTGGGCGTTTGAGTTCAGGCAATTGTCGGGATCTTCCAGAAAACCGGGCTGGAAAACGTTTCCGCCGTCCTTGTAGAAAAGCCAGGAGATCTTCATTGCTGCTCTCCTTCTTCTTTTTGCGGACCGTAGAAACGCTTGCAGGCCTGCCAGACTTCGTCATAGCCGATGGCGCCCAAGCAAGCGTTTTCCCTAGGGCAGACCTGCTCGCGGCAGGGGCTGCAGGGGAAAGGCTTGAAAAGATTGAGGCGCTGGCTGGTGACGACGGGCGGGCGCCAGCGGTAGAAATCCGCCGGACCGTATAGTACTACGCTGGGAAGGCCCAGGGCGGTGGCCATGAAAGCCGGGCCGGAATCGACGCCGAAAAAGAAAACGCTCTCCGCCATAACGGCGGCGGTCTGGGCGAGGGTGGTCTTGCCGGCCAGGGAGAAAACGCCCTCCGCTTCCTGCGCCAAACTGTCCAAAGCCTCTTTTTCGGCCGTTCCGCCCAAAAGGAATATCTTCACACCCCATTCCTCCTGCATGGCCCTTAGAAGCCGAATTAGGCGCGTTCTCGGCCAGTTCTTGGCGGGGCGCTTGCTGATGGGAGCCATCACGACGTAATCCTCGCCCGCTTCCCTGCCGTAAGAGCGGAGCAGCTTCCTCGCCTCCGCGATGTCGTCGGCCGTGTACCAGGAGAATTCCAGAGCCAGGCTGTAGTCTTTCGGGAGAGGAACGCCCAAATCGTCCAGGACGTTCAGAACGGGCCTCAGGCAATTTTCTATTTCTGTCAGGCTCTGATCGTAAACGCAGGGAAGATCGATGAAGCTAATCATCTTTTCCCTTCTGATCTCGCCGTAGTTGACGAACGAAGGATAGGCGCTGATGTGCTTGGCTCTGCAAAAAAGCGCCCAAGGGACTCTGCCCAGATCCTGCGGGGAAATAACGAAGTAATCGATCGGCCCGAATTCCAACAGTTCGCGGCGCATCCTGAATTTGTCGAAGATCGCCCCGCTCTTCGGAGCGACGACCACTTTGTCCAGGTAAGGACAGTTCTTCAAAATTTCCAGCCCGCCCTTGTGCTTGGCCAAAACCGTGATCTTCGCCTGCGGCAGAGCCTGCCGCAGCGTCCTCAGCGCCGGGATGAAAGTCAGCATGTCGCCGATATTCTGCAATCTTGTCAAAACGATGTTCATCAGAATCCCAGCAGGAATTTAAGGTAATGCGACCAGCACTTCACGCGGAAGGGCCTTTCTTTAAGGGCCATTTTGAAATATAGTTTTGCTTTTGGCTTCTCTTTTTTCTCAGCGTAAGTCTGAGCAAGATGAAAATAGATCCTTGAGCGCCTGAAGCTGAGCGCGCTTTCGGGGACAAGGCTTTTAAGTTTCTCTTCGTGTAGGCGCAAAACTTCTTCCTGCGCCATGAAGATCAGATCGCGCTGACGCTTCCCGGTGGAAGTCTTGTGCGAGCGGAATCTGACCAGCGGCTCTTTTACGTACGCGCCATTTTCGTTTTCCGCAAGCTTCAGAAAGAGATCCCAGTCGTCGCTCGGCGCGAAAGCCGGAACGAAACCGCCGCACTCCGTCAGCAAAGATCTTTCTATGAGTGAAGCGGCGGGCGGAACGAAAAGTTTTCCCTCCACTATCTTCGCAAGCGTTTCCGCTCCGTCGTTGGAGCCGTCGTCTTTCAGGATCTTCCTGCCGTCGGCGTAGAAGCGATAGAATGCAGAGTAGCCCCAGCGCGCCTTCTCTTTTTCCAAAGCGTGTGCCATCTTTTCCAGACGGTCGTTTTCCCAAAGGTCGTCCTGATCGAGAAGCGCGATGTATTTGCCTTGGCTTTCGGCAATGCCGACGTTCCTTGCTTCCGCGACGCCGCCGTTCTTTTTGCTGATGAATTTGGCGGAGCGCAGAATGTCGGAGGAACTGCCCTGGCAGATCTCTTTGGCAAAAGCGGCGCCGTCGTCCGTGGAACCGTCGTCCACAATGACGAGCTCGGCGTCGCTTATCGTTTGCGCCTCCACGGAGCGCAAAGTCTCCTCAATGAAAGGGCGCCCGTTATAGAGAGGCAGAACTATGGAAATCATTGGATAGTTCGCCATCTGAATGCTATTACTGGTCCAGGCGCTTGGGAACCTTTATCTTCTGACCGACTCTCAAGGAAGTGGAAGTCATGTCAGGGTTGACGTTGTAAATATCAGTGATGGAAACGCCGTAATCCTTTGCGATCATCCAGATCGATTCGCCGGCCGCTACCACATGCTCATACAAAGACTCGTAGGTGATGTTGGCGGAGCTTGGCTTCCCGGTCCTCACGATAGTCTGGGCGGGAGGAGGCGTGGAAGTGTGCTGCGGAGCGCTGGCGGCGCGCTGCGCGGCGGCCTTGGCGCGGGAATCGACTTCGGAGATGCGCGATTCCAGAGAAGCGAGCTTCGTGCGGTTCTCGTTGATGTAGCTCTGCAGCGTTTTTGCGTCGCCCTGGATGACCTGGAGATTCTTGTCGATCTTGCGCTGGGATTCCAGCTGCGACTCGGTCATCGTCTTCATCTGCGCGACGATCTGATTGTAGGCTTTGTTCAAAGCCGCGATGTCCTCGGTGCGCGAAGAAGTCTTGGAGAGCTGGGAGAGACCCTGCTGCGTCTCGGTGACTCTGGAAGAAACGTCCCTGACGGAGCTCTGAGTCTGGCTCAGCATGCTTCTCAAACTCGCGTTCTCGCTTTCCAATGATTTGCAGCGCGCGTTAAGATCCTCGACCTGGTTCACAAGTCCCCTGGTGTCGGAGGTTGTTCTGTTAAGCTCGGTCCTGAGCTTGGCGATCTGGATCTGTTCCGGAGTTACGGTGTCCGGGGTCGTGCAGCCCGCCAGCAGGCATACGCAGCCCGCACATATGAGGAATCTTTTTATTGACATAATCTTCCTGGAATAAAAAAGCGCCGGGCTTTTGAGGGCCCGGCATTTTAATTTGATTTTTTAGTTTAGCGCATATCGCCGATCTTGAATTCGACGCGGCGGTTCTTAGCGTAGGCCTCTTCAGTGTGTCCCTGAACCGCGGGCAAGCTTTCGCCGTAGCTGATCATGTCGATCCTCTCGCTCGGCACGCCCAGGTTGATGATGTATTCCCTGCCGGCGCCGGCGCGGTGGGAACCGAGAGCCATGTTGTACTCTTCAGTGCCGCGTTCGTCGCAGTGACCCTCGCATCTGAGAGCCAGCTTGGGATACTTCTTCATGAAGGCAGCCGCGCCCTGAAGGATCGCTTCCTCAGCGGACTGGATGTCATAACTGTTGTACTTGAAGTACAGCGTGCGCAGAGTAGCCGCAGCTTCCGCAGCGATGGCCGGATCATGATACTGGCTGGGATCGGTGAAGTTGACGCCGGAAAGGCCGCCCAAGGGCATGTCGCCGGGCATATAGTCGCTGCCGCTTCCGCTGCCAAGGATGGCGCCGTCGTCAGAGAGACCCCAAGGGTTGATCTCGGTGGCGTTCGGATCTTCCTTCTTGCCGCAACCGGTTAAGACCATTGAGATCACTAGAGCCGCTAAAAGAACTCGTAACATAATTTTGCCTCCAAATATTTTTTGGTGTTTTGTTTAAATTTCAATTTTGATTTATGATTCATTCTAGCAAAAGACTGGATAATTTTCAACGAGCGGGAGTTGACGAGACGCGTCTTTAAATTTGGTATAATCAAGTCATGATGATTTCAAGCATAATAGGGGCTCTCCTTTTCGTTCTGGCGGTAAATTCCGCCTATGCCGTTCCGACTCCCGCGGAAGTGGCTTACCGCTATTTCATGAAGGCCACCAGCAATAATTGGAACTCCACGACCATAACGAACCTGGCTCCCTTGGAGCGCGCGGACCTTCCGCCCATGCCGCCTCAGATCATTGCCGGCGACGAATATTTCATCGGATCGACCAGAGTGATCTTCGCCATGCCGACCGACGGCTCCACCATCCGCTACACCCTAGACTCCAGCCCGGCTAACGCGGACTCTCAACTGTACACCGGCGACATCGTTCTGCACGACTCGGCCAAAGTCAGGGCCGTCATGGTCAGTCCGAAAGGCAAATGCAGCCCTGAGCGCGTCATGCAGTTCAACCAGGTCGGCTTGCGCAACGGCGATTTCAATTCCGGTTCCGATATTCCCGATTACTGGGGCTCTTCCGGCAGCGCTGTCTTCACCTATGAAAAAGACGCCGGCATCGGCGGTTCTCCCTGCATTTCCATCGCTTCCAAAGATCTCTGCAACGCCTACTGGTTCCAGGTGATCAAAGTCAAGCCTTTCACGCCCTACGTATTGACAGGCTCGATAAGATGCAGCGGCGTTTCCGGCGACAGCGAATACTGCATGGCGACGATCGGCGGCTATATCAACGCCAAGAGCGAGACCGGCCCGGCCGTCGGCTCCGACCCGAACGCCGGCTGGCGCGAATACAAAGTTGACGTCATGACCGGCAACACGCACGAGGTCAAGATCGTCTGCCGTTTGGGCGACCTCGACATCGAGGACAACCAGGGCGGCATGAGTAAAGGCAAAGTCTTCTTCGACAATCTGAGCTTTGAGGAAAACCGCGAAGTGACCATTTTCCGCGGCAAGTACGTTGTCCTTCCGATGTACAAGGACATCCTTAGCAGAGTGGGCGGTCCTTCCGTAGTGCAGGCTATGGTCCGCAATACGGAAATGGCTTTCGCCGCCATGAAAGACCTTACCGGCTGGGCGCCGAGCGGCGCCGAGGAAATGTTCCCCATCTGGACGCCCATCCATTGGTCCATCAGGGCCGGCGGCTGGTCCGGCTGCCCGATCCTTGTGACACCGGGGTTCTACTCTGACAATTGGCGCCACGCCAAGGAAAACCTGGTCAGCGGCGTGTTCGTCCACGAAGGCGCGCATAACTACAACAACTCCCTCTGGTCCCCTGCGGCCCACCAGTACACCCATGCGCTCATGCAAATGTACGCCGTGGAAGCACCGGGCCTTACCGTGGACGACCTGAAGTGGTCAGGCCCTACGCCCAACGGCCACCGCTGGTTTGCGAAAGCCGTTAAGGATGAAAAGGACGACGGCTACCCCATGGGCCCCTGGCAGTATGCGCAGAAAATGTGGGACATGGGCGAACTGCTCGGTTGGGAGAACGTTAAGAAAGCCTTCCGCGATTTCCACCAGATCTCACATCCGCCTCTCAACTCACAAAACGAAAAGATCAATTACTTCATAGACCGTCTCTCCGTTCATTCCGGCCACGACGTCAGGAAAGAATTCTTCACGACCAACGAATGGGCTTTCTTCATGAGTTTGCACGGCGAACGTCCGAAGCCCATCATGATAGAAGACGTCGATATGGACGTCACGAACGTTTACCTCGCCTACATCAAGTGGGACAAAGCCAAGAGCAAGAGCCTTGACAAGCCGGAAGCAAAGTCCGGCGCCGCCAGGGACGCCGTTTACAGCGACTGTCTGACCGCCCAGGCCCCCACCTACTACATCTACCACCTCGGCAAAGGCTGGAAGCGTTTCAAGGGCAAATTCGGCATGGAGCGCGGCAAGAAGGGCAACGTCCAATATGAAGTTTACGGCGACGACAAAAAGCTCTGGAGCGGCAAGACCAAGAACGACAGTGCCCACAATTTCGACATCGACGTAAGCAACGTTGACATCCTGCGTCTGGAGACCGTTAATCTTGACGGCGGCGAAGCGCAAAAATCCTTCTGGTTCGACCCGATGCTGGTAAGAGATGATCAGATCTACAAAGACAAGAAGCCGGAATCGAAAGGGCAGCGCAAGTATAGGCCGGTGCACAAGCCGTCCACTAAAGTTGACGGGAATCACCTGCAGCACTCGGACTAGCGCAAGCTCCCGCTAAACGAAAAAAGCCTCCTCGCGAAAAAAGCACATACCCCTCGCTCACGGACTACGCGCTCAATTTCCCTACCCCGCCATCCTCCGTGAGTTCGCTAAGGGGTATGTGCTTTTTTTCGCTCAAGAGGTTTCTATAGCGAAGC
>JAFSWV010000151.1 GCA_017444325.1 bacterium
CACCTTCGGGAGCGCGGAGGCGGTGCCTGCGGGAGCGGTTCCGGTGACGACGATCAAAGCCTTGTCGGTGTCGACGGATCCGGCGTCATTGCTGAAGCGGCAGTAGACCTTCCAGCCGTTGAGCGTCTCGGAAACAAGCTCAAGGCTCAGATCCTTCGTAAAGCCGTTGAGGATCTTCATCGTGGGAAATTCTTTCTGCGCCTGCTCATAGTCGAGGTCCCTGCTGCCATCCGGACTGACAAAGTGCCACTCGGCCCATTTGGCGTTTTCATACTTTGCGATAAACTGGCACTTGCCGTTTACGGGAACGGTCTCGCCGGTCGGACTCTTGGTGACGCGCGGCAGGTTGGAAGCGGTCGGAGTGGGCGTCGGAACCGGAGTCGCCACAGGCGTGGGAGCCGGAGTCGGCGTGGGAGCCGGTGTCGCGGTGGGAACCGGCGTGGGGGTGGGAGCGGGTGTGGGGGTGGGCGTCGGGGTCGGCGCAGGCGTGGCCACAGGCGCCGGAGTCGTTACGGCGGCGGTCACCAGGGGGGTGGGCGTCGCGGCGGGTTGTTTGAACTGCCTCAGACCGCAGGCGCTCAGCGCCACAAGCACAAACGTAAGTCCGAAGAGCAGTGACAGGTTTCGTTTCATATCGGTCACCTCACTATCATTGATTACCAGACCTATCCTACACCGAAAAGAGCGTTTTGACAACTTAATTTCTGCTTTTTGTTGAACATCTTCCTCTGTTATGTTATAGTAACGATATTCTGATGTAATATCGTCTACAAACAGCAGATCGGCCGCGCATTATCCGCTTCCCATTCGTCTCCTTCAATTGAATATTTAACATTTTGTTAAAACTTTCTATGCTCTCAGCATAGAGTTTTCTCGAAAACTTGTGGTATAATGCCAGAACCTGAAAAGAAAAACTTCATTCTTGACCTCATAGAATTGATTAAATAATTGACTTTGATCACTCTTTTGACTATAATAAATTAGTTTCCGTCCTAAAAACTATTTGTACTTTATTTTAATTCCACTTTGCACTTTCCTCATTCCACTTTGAAAAGAAGGTGAGTCCATGAGAGGCCTGAAGCAAATCGAGCATTGGAAGCTGATCGCGCTCTTCGCCGCGGTCTACGACTTCGCCGTTGTCCACGTCTCCTATTTCCTCGCCCTCTGGCTCCGCTTTGACTGTAACTATTCGGCCATCACGCCGAGGTACCTCAACGCCTATACCTCCTTCATCACCATCTACGCCGTCCTCGCCCTGGTCGTCTTCCACTTCTTCCACATGCATCGCATCATGTGGCGCTATGCCAGCATCGAGGAACTGATCCAGACCGTTCTCGGCTCCCTGACGGCTTCCGTTCTGCACATTGTCCTCATCACGGTCTTCTACTGCCGCATGCCCATGTCCTATTACGTCTGGGGCTCCATGCTCCAGCTCTTCTTCGTCGTGGGCCTTCGTTTCCTCTTCCGCTTCCTGCTCTTCCTGCGGGCCCGGCTCGGCCGCTATAGTGAGACCAGTGCCCGCGTCATGATCATCGGCGCCGGCGAAGCTGGCCGCATGATCATCCGCGATATGAAGACCAGCGACAAGTTCCGTGACCGCCCCGTCTGTGTCATCGACGACAACGCCAACAAGTGGAACCGTCCCATCGAGGGCGTCCCCATTGTCGGCGGGCGGGAATCGATTCTGGAGAACGCCGAGAAGTACCATGTCACCAAGATCGTCTTCGCCGTCCCCAGCATGCCACGCGAGGACCGGAAGGAAATCCTCGGCATCTGCAACGAGACCGGCGCGGAGCTGAAAATCCTGCCGGGCATGTATCAGTTGGTGTCGGGTGAGGTTTCCGTTTCGGAACTCAAGGACGTCGCCATCGAGGACCTTCTGGGGCGCGAGTCCATCGCACCGGATCTGAGCGAGGTTTTCAATTTTATCAACGGCAAGGTCGTCCTCGTCACCGGCGGGGGAGGGAGCATCGGCTCGGAGCTCTGCCGCCAGGTCGCGGGCCACAACCCGAAGCAGCTGATTATCTTCGATATCTACGACAACAACGCCTACGCCATCCAGCTGGAACTGAGAAAGAAGTATCCGGATCTGGATCTGGTGGTCCTCATCGGTTCCGTCCGCGACAGCCGCCGCGTCTTCCAGGTTTTTGAAAAGTACCATCCCCAGATTGTCTACCACGCTGCCGCCCATAAGCATGTTCCCCTCATGGAGGACAGCCCCTGCGAGGCCATCAAGAACAACGCCATCGGCACGTATAAGACCGCCTACACCGCCATGGTGCATGGCTGTGAGCGCTTTGTCCAATCTCCACCGACAAGGCCGTGAACCCAACCAACATCATGGGCGCTTCCAAGCGCCTCTGTGAGATGATCATCCAGACCTTCGATGCCAAGATCAAGCAGGGCCGCGCCGCCGAGATTCCGCAGCTCTTCACCCACATCGGTGAAGAGAACGCCGACCGCGA
>JAFSWV010000152.1 GCA_017444325.1 bacterium
ACGTCGTCCATCGGCGTCCTGCCGTCCTGGGCGCTGACTAAAAAGAGAATGAGGTCCGCTTCGGAAACGGCGATGTCTGTCTGGCGCGTAATGTGCTTTTCCAGGGCGTCAGGGTCGGTGACAAGGCCGCCTGTGTCTATCAGGCGGAAAGAGATGCCGTCGTGCGTGACAGTGGCGTAGAGGCGGTCTCTGGTAACGCCGCTCGTCTCCTCAACGATCGCGAGCCTTTTTCCGGAAAGGCGGTTGAAGAGAATGGATTTCCCGACGTTGGGGCGTCCGACGAGCGCTACTGTCAGCATAAAATTACGCTTCGATGGAAGTTAAATTCTCAATGGCGTAGTCCACTCTCTTCAAGACTTTCTCCTTGCCGAGGGCGAAGAGTGTCTCGAACATTCCGGGACTGCAGGAGCGGCCGGTCACGGCGACGCGCAAAGGCTGCAAAACTTTCTTGGGCGAAAGCTCTTTTTCCGCCATGAAGGCGTGGATGGCCGCGTCTAAGGATTCGACGGTGAAGTCGCTGCTTTCAAGCACCGGGCGCAAAGCTGTAAGATTTTTCTTGACGCCTTCCTTTTTCAGGATCTTCCTGACGTCCGCTTCGTTGTAATCAACTTCGTCCTTTAGGAAGTAGGAGATCATATCGACAACGTCCGTAAGCAAAACCAATCTGGGCTGCAGCAGGCTCATAATGTAGTGCAGGGAACTCTTATCCTGATCTTCCTTGACAAGCCCGGCGGCGACAAGATATGGCCAGCAGCGTTCGGTGAGATCCTCCACCGTGAGTTTCCTGATGTATTCGCCGTTCATCCAGTTCAGTTTCTCAACGTGGAACTGGGCGCCGGCTTTGTTGATGTGCTCTAAACTGAAGGCCTTTATCATCTCGTCCACGGAAACGATCTCCTGATCCTCGGAATAAGCCCAGCCTAAGAGCGCCAGGAAGTTCACGAGAGCCTCGGGCAGATAGCCTTTTTCCTTGTACTGGAAGACCGAGACGTCGCCGTCTCTTTTGGAGAGCTTTCCGCCGCCGCCCGGCTTAAGGATGACCGGCAGATGCGCGAAGGTGGGGGGAGTCCAGCCGAAAGCATTGTAGAGGCAGATGTGTTTCGGCGTCGAAGAGATCCATTCGTCGCCGCGCATGACGTGCGTGATGCCCATTAAGTGGTCGTCCACGATGTTGGCCAAATGGTAGGTCGGATATCCGTCCGCCTTAAGGATGATGAAGTCGGTCTGCTGGTCGTTCTGGTAGGTCACTTCGCCGCGTATGGCGTCAATAAAGGAAGTAGTTCCTTCCTTCGGCATTTTGAAGCGCACGGTCGGGATGCGGCCTTCCAATTCGTATTTTTCGATCTGCTCTTTCGTGAGCCTGGAGCAGCGTCCGTCGTAGCCTTGGACGGAAAGGCCTTTCTCCTTGGCTTCCTCCCGCTGGGCAGCGAGCTCTTCCTCGCTGCAGTAGCACTTGTAGGCGTGCCCTTTCTCTAGGAGCTCATCGACGTATTTCTTGTAGATATCCAGCCTTTCGGACTGGAAGTAAGGGCCGCATTCGCCGCCTTTCATGACGCCTTCGTCCCATTCCAGGCCGAGCCACTGCAAACTTTTCGTTATGTCCTCCAGGGCGTCCTGCTGGAAGCGCGCCCTGTCGGTGTCTTCGATCCTTAAAAGAAAATCGCCGCCCGTCCTGTGGGCGAACAGATAATTGAAAAGCGCCGTGCGGGCGCCTCCAAGATGTAACATGCCAGTGGGACTGGGCGCGAAACGCACTCGGGATTTCATTTAGATAAGGCCTTCCGTTTCGGGGAAACCGAACATGATGTTAAAATTCTGCAGCGCGGCGCCGGAAGCGCCTTTCACAAGATTGTCGAGGGCGCTCGTGATTATGACTCTCTTTTCGCCGGCGGTGAAAGACATGTCGCAGAAATTGCTGTTGACGATATGGCGTATTTCGACGGAGGTCCCTGATTTCCTGACGCGCATGAAAAACTCGTCCTTGTAGGCTTTGTCCCAGGATGACTGAATGTCGGAAGGGGAGCGTCCGTCTTTTAATTTCACGTAGATGGTGGAGAGGATGCCTCTGATGATGGGGAGAAGATGAGGCGTAAAGGTCACGTTCACGTTCGCGCCGGCAAACTTTGTGAGCTCCTGGTCTATTTCGGGAGTGTGCCGGTGGCTGAACATGCCGTAAGCTTTGAAAGATTCGGCCGATTCGCAATAGTGCACCTGGGGCGTGAGCTTCTTGCCGGCTCCGCTGATGCCGCTCTTGGAATCGATTATGATGTCGTCGGGTTCTATGACGCCGTCATGGAGAAGGGGAATGAGCGGTATCAGAGCGCTCGTCACGTAGCAGCCGGGGACGGCCACCACGGGCGCGTTCCTTATTTCGTCCCTGTACCATTCGCAGAGACCGTAGACCGCTTTCTTAAGATTCTCCTTATCGCAGTGCGCGACTTTGTACCACTTTTCATACACCTCTGTGTCGCGCAGCCTGTAATCGGCGGAAAAATCGATGACTCTGACGCCACGGGCCAAAAATTCCTTGGCGATGGGCGCCGAGGCTCCGTGGGGCAGAGCCAGAAATACCGCGTCCAGGTCCTGGGAATAGAGAGTTTCCACTCCCAGGACCGGCAGTTCGCATAAAGTTTTGAATTCCGGGAAAAGGTCGGGCATGGCGCAGTCCTCGGAACTTGGCCCGTGGGCCAATCCGACGACTTCCACTCCCTGATGGCGCAAAAGCCTCAGCAACAGTTCCCGACCGGTATAGCCGGAGGCGCCGCAGATAGCGGCTCTAATCTTTTTCATTTATTGAACCGAAGCGGTGGGATCTATATTACTTCTTGACCTGCTTTTTCAAAATGACGCTGGCTTTGAAGACGGCGACTTTGGAGGCAGGGATCTGAATGGCTTTCTGGGGAGAGTTGGGGTTGCGGCCGACTCTGGGACGTCTCTCTTTGACGGAGAAGACGCCGAAACGGCGCAGCTCAAGGCGGTTGCCTTCTTCCAGGTAATCGCAGATGGAGTCAAAGGTCTGCTGGATGACGGCTCTGACGACATCTTTGGGCTGGTTGGTCTTCTCTGACACTTTCGTGATCAGATTTTCTTTGGTGATGGTGTTTTTCATTTTGATCTCCTTGTAACGGGTAAAACGATGGTATTGTAAAACGGTTAGCACAAATGAATTTTCATTCATTTAATAGGGGATTTTATCGAAAAAGCCCCTCATTGTCAACGATTACGGCCTCTTAGGTCGGCAAAAGGGAGAGCTTGGGGCCTTTTATGCTAAAATAATCTCATGCGTAATTATTTTCTTCCAGTTTTGCTTTTCTCCGCGCTTGCTCTTTCGGCAAAGACGCAATTGCCTCCCGAACTTTCGGAAAACGTCTATTCCAATGTCCGGGAGTGCCTGGAATACGCCCTTGTCAACGAGGAGTCGAAGATCTATGTCGAGGCGGTGAGGGGCTACACCGGAGCGCTTTCAAGCCTAACCCCTTTGGCGGCTTCCTTAGCCAAGCAGAAGGAGAAAACGACCGCCGAGAGGGAAAAGCTTGCCAAGCTGAACAAGCTTCTGAGTACCTGGCGCTACAAACTGGAAGAACTGGAAGCCCCGGCTCAGCTTGAGGCCTACGAGACTCTGCGAAGCGATTACAATTACCGCCTGCTCTACCTCAAAGAAGCTTTCAAGACATCTTCGCCGATCATTATCCAGACGAACTTTTACAACTGCTTATCGGCCTACGGAAGAGTCTTGCGCCAGGGCGAAAAAGTGAGCTTGGAGCACAAGCTTCCCGACAGCATCGATCCTTATTGGGGCGAAGCGGCTAAAAAGCTTTCCCAGGTCATGGGTGAATTAGGTGAGGCTCATGGGTATCCCGAGCCCGCCTGCAAAGCTCTTTCCTTCCTTGCTTCCGACACCAACCTCCAGCTCCAGGTGCAGTACATCGCAAGCTGCCTTAAGGGATCGGAGGGCGTTGACGCGGCGACTTTGGACGTCTGCTACTCCTCACTTCTGACCGAACTGCCGCTTTGCCTGACCTATTGGCAGGCCTGGGGAGACCTCAGGCTTAGGAGAGGGGACACCAACGGCGCCCTGAGAGTCTGGAAAAAGGCTTTGACACGTTTCCCCAAGGATTTCGACTTCCGCTATCTCTTGGCCTACTATGCCCCCGAAACGGAGGAAGGCTCGAAAGAAGCGCTTGAGTATTTAGAGGATTGCCTGGAAATGACGAGCGGCAGCGCCGCCAGCAGGATATGCATGATGATGGCCAGGCGCTATGTTGCGCTGGGCGAACTGGGCGAAGCCTACGCCTCAAGCCAGGACGCCGCGAAACTGGCACGCCTCAGCAAGAGCCCGACTTCCGACAAGGAATACCGCGAAGCAAGGCTTTTCGCAGCCCGGCTTGCGATGCGCTGCGACCTGCTCGACGCCGCGCTGGAGAACCTTGAGAAACTGACGATAAACGACATCTACGATGCGGAAGTTGCGGAGGACCTGGCCAAGGTCAGATACGCTCTGTTCATGAAAAAACCGGAGGATAAGGAGCTTCTGCAGGATGCTCTCAAAGCTTTCGACAAGCTTGGCTCCTTCCGTCCCGGCCAAAAGGGGATATGTGCCGCCAAGGCGGTCATGTATTATTCCGCCGGCAACATGAAGGAAGCGAAAACGCAGGCCATAAAGGAACTCTCGATCACCCCCGACGACGCCTCCTCGCTTACGGTTCTTGGCTATGTTCTCCTTGGTGAAGGCAACAAGTCTGAGGCGAAAGCCAGTTTTGAAGCGGCCCTGAGGTCCGACCCGAATTACCAGAAAGCCCAGGAGGGCTTGCGGCTCTCCCAGTAGGGGTCATTTTTGCTATCATTAGTCATTAACCATCAAAAAAATACAACCATGAAAGCTAAGATCTACGTAACGCTTAAGCAAAGCGTTCTCGACCCGCAGGGAAAAACGGTGCAGAGAGCGCTGGAACAGATGAACTACAAGAACGTTGACTCCGTGCGCATCGGGCGCTTTTTGGAAGTTGAGCTCGCCTGCAACGACGAAGCGGCGGCCGCCGCCCAGATAGAAGAGATGAGCAAGAAGCTCTTTGTGAACCCGAATATTGAGCAGTTCCGCTACGAACTGGAGAAATAAGCTTTATGAAAATCGGAATTGTAGTTTTCCCGGGCTCCAACTGCGACTATGACTGCCTGACTTCCTTCTCCCGCCTTGCCAAAGAGAACGGTCTTTCCGCCGAAGTCGGCTACGTCTGGCACAAGGAGAGCAACCCCGGAACTTTCGACGCCTACGTCCTGCCAGGCGGCTTCTCCTACGGCGACTATCTGCGCTGCGGCGCCATCGCCCGTTTCTCTCCCATCATGGAGGAAGTATCGGCCCACGCCAAGAAAGGCCGCCCCGTCATCGGCATCTGCAACGGCTTCCAGATCCTCTGCGAGTCGGGACTCTTGCCCGGCGCCCTGTACATGAACCGCGACCTGAACTTCATCTGCGAGCACGTCTTCCTCAGGACCGAGCGCAACGACACGATCTTCACCAGCCTCTGCAAGAGCAAGGAAGTCCTCAATATCCCCATCGCCCACGGCGAAGGCAACTAT
>JAFSWV010000153.1 GCA_017444325.1 bacterium
TGCGGCATAGGCGGCCGCTCTCTCAGCAATGCCTCCCGCAAGAGCAAATTCTATGACAACGTCGGCTCCTTTCAGGGCGATGTCGATATCATCTGTCACCGTAACGCCGCAAAAAGATTTTCCGACTGCCGGAGACCCTTTGAATTCAAGGGCGCCGCTCACAGCGAAGCCGAAGCCTTCGGCGAGAACTCCTACGTTCTGACCCATGCGCCCCATGGCGCCGACTATGCAGAGATTAGGCATTTTGTTCCTTGTTTTCCAATTCTTTTAACAATTCTTCGACCGCGTCCAGAACTTTCTGCGGAGTAATGTCAGCCATGCAGAGAGCAGGAGAGCCTTCCTCGCCCAACACGCAATCCCTGTGATAGCACGGAAGGCAGCGCCTTTCGCTATGCAGGACTTTGTTATGGTCTCCGTACGGTCCGTGGCGCCTGGGGTCCGTCGGGCCCATTACGGCGATCATCGGCGTTCCCGCCGCCGCCATGACGTGCATCGGCCCGGTGTCGGGCGTTACGGCGCAGACAGCCTCGGCGCTCAAGGCCAGGAACTGCGACCAGTCGGTCTTGCCGGAAAGGTCTATGAAGGCGTCCGGGGCGATCCGGCAGATCAAGGCGCAGACTTCCCTGGCATCACCGCCGCCTACCAAGACGCCCTGCCAGCCGTGACGGGCTTTCAATTCGCGTCCCACCGCAGCGATGGATTCCGGCACCCAGTTCTTGCTTTTCCAGCGCGTCAGGGGCACGGCGATGAAGAAGCCTTTTTTCGTCAATCCGAATTTGTCCAAAGTGGACTGAGTGTCTTCGGGTGCGAAAGAGGGCCATTTTTCATCCTTTTCTATCCCGATCTCTTTCAGCACTTCGAGATTGCAGCGCGTAGAGTGCGTCAGCTTCCTGTTGACTGTGACTTTCGTGTCGTAGAAGATCGGCGAACCTTCCCTGCCGTCCGCGAAGCCAATAGTTTTCTTGGCGTTGGAAAGAGCGGTGAAGATCCCGCTCCTCAGCAGCCCCTGAAGGTCTATCGCGTAATCATAATGCTGGAAAGGAAGCTTGCACGCCACTCCCAGGTAATTGAAGAGCGCTTTCGGCCAGGATGAGACCTTCTTCCAGGCCTGGCGGTCGATGACAAGCACCCTGTCGGCGCCGGCGGCCTTGGCCAGCCCGGCGTATTCCTTGTTCACAAGCCAGTCCACGGACGCATCGGGGTAGCGCTTCTTGATAAGCGCCACGACCGGCATGGCGCAGGCCACGTCGCCCAAAGAACTCGGCTTAATGATGAGGAATCTCACTTTTTCCTTACTGGACGTTCACAACGTCTTCGATTGAGGGAATGTCTTCCTGCAAGACTTTCAAAACAAAGCCGCGGAGCGTCATAATAGCGCCCGGGCAGTGCCCGCAGGCGCCCTGCAGCCTGACTTTCACCACGTTGTTCTCTATTCCCACGAATTCGCAGGAACCGCCGTGAGTCTGAAGGAGGGGGATGACTTTTTCATCCAGGATCTTCTTGACTTGTTCTTCCATAAATTCACCTGTATTTTAGTTTTAAATTTTATCTAATGATTATAGCAAAAGCGTCTATCCTTAAGCAAACCCATCTTCACTTCGGACGCTATTGCTCAAAGGGGCGAGCTTTTGGTAAAATATCCTAATTAAAAATGAGTAATTTTATGAAAGAAAAAGCCTTGCCAGAACCTATCTTTTTGTGGGCCGATGAATCGGTGCCGCAGAGGAAATACCGCTCCAAGGTCGAGCGGCGAATCCCGGACGCAGCCCCCATAACGCTCATTACGGGCATAAACTATCCAGCGCTCGTCCCCTTCCCCACCAAAAGAACGAAAACGCACTCCCCTGCCGTCATCGTCTGCCCGGGAGGAGCCTACGACGTTCTGGCCATCGACTACGAGGGCTATGAGATCGCGGAATATCTCTCAAAGAACGGGATCTCGGCCTACGTTCTGAAGTACCGCGTGCCCAAGCAGCGGGCTGCCGCGCTTTGCGACGCCCTGCGCGCAGTCAGATATCTCAGGTTCAACGCTGAAAAGTTCGGCATCAGAAAAGACGCCATCGGCATCATGGGCTTCTCGGCCGGCGGACATCTCGCCGCCTTCTGCGCCGGAAGCTACGCCAAAAAGCTCTATGAACCTATTGACGAGATCGACTGTGAGAACGCCCGCCCCGACAATTTGGGCCTCATCTATCCGGCTTACCTGGAATTGAAGCCTAAATTCACGCTTACCAAAGATCATCCTCCGACCTTCCTTCTGCAAGCCAGCGACGACCCCTACTTCCCCAGCCTTACGGCCTACGAAAAGGCGCTTCTCGTTAAGAAGCTTCCCTTGGAGTGCCACATCTATCCGGAAGGCGGGCACGGCTTCGGATCGCGTCCCTGCGGCAAGGCGACCGACAACTGGCTTGACCTCTACTTATCCTGGTTGTTTAGACAAACAAAACAAGCGAAATAAAAATGTTTTCAGAAATCGTTAAAAAGATAATCGCGACTCCCGTCTATGAAGTCGCCAAGGAATCGCCGCTTGACCTAATGGCGATCCTGAGCGCCAAACTTGGCAACACCATCCTGGTAAAACGCGAAGACCAGCAGGAAGTCTTTTCTTTCAAGCTTAGGGGCGCTTACCAGAAGATCCATTCCCTCGCGAAAGAAGAACTCAAAAGAGGCGTCATCGCCGCTTCCGCCGGCAACCATGCCCAGGGCGTGGCGCTGGCCGCCGCAAGACTTGGCTGCAAGGCGACGATCGTCATGCCGAAGC
Source organism: bacterium (assembly GCA_017444325.1). Lineage (GTDB taxonomy): Bacteria > Auribacterota > UBA3054 > UBA3054 > UBA3054 > UBA3054. The sequence continues at coordinate 2,762 of JAFSWV010000153.1, forward strand.
CGACTGCAAGCATAAAGATAAACAACGTCCGCCGTTTGGGCGCCGAAGTCATAGTTTACGGCGACAATTTCGACGAAGCCTGCGCCTACGCGCTCGACCTGGCCAAAGAGAAAGGCCTCAGCTTCATCCATCCTTACGACGACCAGGACGTCATCGCCGGCCAGGGCACGATCGCCATGGAGCTTTTGAGGCAAAATCCAGAACAGCTCGACGCCGTCTTCATTCCCGTGGGCGGCGGCGGCCTTATTTCCGGCATGGCGAGCTACATCAAAACTTTCCGTCCGGAAGTGAAAGTCTTCGCGGTCGAGCCCGAGGGCTGCGCCTGCTGCAAGGCCGCCATGGACAACGGAAAGCGAGTCGTTCTCGACAAAGTCGACCTTTTCGCCGAGGGCGTCGCGGTCAAGCAGCTGGGAGCGCTTCCCTTTGAGATATTGAAAAACAACCTCGACGGCTGCATCACTGTCACTCCCGAAGAGATCTGCGCGGCCACCCGCGACATCTTCAACGACACCAGGGCCATTTCAGAAACCTCCGGCTCCGTTGGCCTGGCCGGCATGAAGAAATACATCCGCGAGACGGATGCCAAGGGCAAAGTGTTCGCGACTGTCCTGTCCGGCGCCAACATCAACTTCGAAAGACTGAGAGTCATCTCCCAGCTGGCCGAGATGGCGGAAGGCGAAATACTCTTCTCCGCCAAACTGAAAGAA
>JAFSWV010000154.1 GCA_017444325.1 bacterium
CCATTCATGATCGACAGCCAGTGCAAATACGCCGCCGTTGCCTTAGGCATGGCCGACATCTACCTTAGGCTTCCGAAAAGCCTGGAATACAAGGAAAAGATCTGGGACCACGCCGCGGGATTTCTTATTGTGGAAAAAGCCGGCGGGACAGTAACAGACACGCTGGGAAGAATTGTCGACTTCTCCACTCCTCCTCTTTTGGAGAACGACCTCGGCATCGTCGCCTCCCGTTCCCTTGACCACGCGAAACTCATAGCAGCGGTAAAAGCAAGCGAGTAATGGAAACTTATCTTACCATCAAAGAAAGCCGGGAAGCGGAACTGACGGAACAGCGTTCCCGCTTCCTCTCCTACATCTCTCCCGCCAAAAGCAAGGAAGAAGTGGAAGCTTTCCTTGACAGGATAAGAACCATGCACCCGCAGGCCACGCATGTCTGCTGGGCCTACAACGTCGGCGCGCCGGACAACGCCAACTCCTATTACAGCGACGACGGCGAACCTTCCGGCACGGCCGGGCAGCCGATACTGCAAAGCATCAAAAAAGAAAAACTCGACAACGTCGTATGTGCGGTCGTCAGATATTTCGGCGGCATCAAGCTTGGCGTCAGAGGCCTCATCGACACCTACCGCGCCGCCGCGCAACTGGCTGTCGAGAAATGTCAGATCATAGAAGAGAAAGCCAAAACAGAACTTCCCTTCTCCTGCTCGTACCAGGCCTACAACACGCTCCTCTACAAAGTCGAGCAAATGGAAGGCGCGATCGTTTCCCCTTCTTTCGGGGAAAAAATAGAAGGCGTGATCACTATCCCCCGCACCAGGAAGCAGGAACTCGAAAACATCATAAAAGACCTCACCGGCTATGGGACTCCTAAATAAATTTTTCGGCAAACACATGGGCCTAATCGTCCTTCTGTCCTCCGCAGTCGCCCTTTTTTACCCCGCCTCTTTCCTCTGGGTCAAGACCAGCTGGATCAACTATCTTCTGATGATCATCATGTTCGGAATGGGCATGACGCTGAAGCCGGAAGCTTTCCTTTTCGTCTTCAAAAGACCGCTTGATATTTTGACCGGCACCCTGGCGCAATTCATCATCATGCCGCTTTTGGCCTACGCCATCTCAAAAGGATTTCGGCTTGAAGCCGGATTGATGGTCGGCATGATACTGGTCGGCACCTGCCCGGGCGGCACCGCCTCCAACGTCATCACCTACCTTAGCAAAGGCGACGTTCCTTTGTCAGTCGCCATGACCAGCGTCAACACTCTCCTCGCCCCCTTTCTGACGCCTTTCATCACCTACCTCCTCCTCAGGACCACCGTGCACATCGACATGCTGGCCATGTTTCTCACGATCATAAAGATCGTCATCGTTCCCATCGCGCTCGGTCTCATACTGAACAAATTCTTTGAAAAAACCTGCGAAAAGGCAGCCGAGTTTCTGCCGTTCGTCTCCATATTCTGCATAACGCTGACAGTGGCGTCCGTCGTCTCCCACAACGCCCTTGGCATCCGGCAGACGGGAGCGCTAATTCTGATCGCCGTCATAGCCCACAATCTGCTCGGCCTGCTCACAGGCTACCTCCTTGGAATGCTCTTAAAAATGACGCCCGCAAAGAAAAGAACGCTGGCCATCGAAGTCGGCATGCAGAATTCCGGACTGGCCGTCTCGCTCGCCAAAACATCCTTCCCCGACCTTGCCATGGCCACTGTTCCGGGAGCGATTTTTTCCGTCTGGCACAACATATCCGGAACGTTCCTGGCCAGCATTTTCCAACGGCTCGAAAACAAGCAGGACTCTTGAATTTCAAGTAGTTCATAAGGTATAATATAAGGATATGAAAGATAGTGAAAGAATAGTAGTTACCGGTCTTGGCGCCGTCGCCCCGACGGGGTACGGAGTCGCCGAGAACTGGGACAGCGTCATAAACGGCAGGTCGGGTATCGGCCCTATCACGCTTTTTGATTCCACCGACAACAAAGTTCATATCGCCGGCGAATGCCACTACGATCCAACACCCGGCGGATTCAGTGAGAGAGACGCCGCCCGTTACGACCGCTCCGTTCTGCACGCCGTCAACGCCGGATTGGAAGCCGTCAGAGACAGCGGCATAGACTTCGCCAACCGCGGCGACAACCACGACGTCTGCATCATCATGGGCTCCGGCATCGGCGGCATCGACAACATCCAGAAGACCTGCGGCGTCATGTTCGAAAAAGGCCCGGGCCGCGTCACGCCCTTCTTGGTCCCCTCCGGCACGGCCGACGTCGGCGCGCACACCATCGCCATGCACCTTGGCATCCACGGCTTCACCTGCGGCGTAGCCACAGCCTGCGCTTCCGGCAACGACGCCATCTCTACCGCTTTTCTAAGATTAAGAGGCGGCTTTGAGCAGGTCGCCATCTGCGGCGGCTCCGAAGCCCCTGTCTGCAAACTTTCCATCGCGACCTTCGCCAACATGAAAGCCCTGTCAAGCTGGGACGGCGACGGCGATCCCAAAAGAGTCAGCCGCCCCTTTGACCGCAACAGAAGCGGCTTCGTCATTTCCGAAGGCGCCGGCGTCATCGTTCTTGAAACGCTCGCCCACGCCAAAGCAAGAGGCGCCAGGATCTACTGCGAATTGGGCGGCGTCGGCCAGTCCACGGACGCCTACCACGTAACAGCCCCGGAACCGACCGGACATTTCGTTTCCCTAGCCATACGCCAGGCCCTCGAAAGGGCGGAAGTTTCCCCGGACACCGTCGACTACGTCAACGCCCACGGAACCTCTACCCACCACAATGACCTGATGGAGACCGCGGCCATAAAGACCGTCTTCGGCGAGAACGCCTACAAGCTCTGGGTAAGTTCCACCAAGTCCATGACCGGGCACTGCGTGGCCGGCTGCGGCGGCATAGAGGCCGTCTTCTGTGTCAAAGCCATCGAGACCGGCATCGTACCCCCGACCATCAACTACGAGGAACCTGATCCCGAATGCGACCTGGACTACGTTCCCAACAAGGCCCGGGAAAGAAAGATCCGCGCCGCCATCTCCGACACCTTCGGCTTCGGCGGCCACAACGCCGTCCTCTGCTTCAAGCGCTTTGAGTAACGACCCTATTGAAGTATCCGCGGCGGTCATCGAAGATCATGGCAGGATACTTCTGGCGCTGCGCCCTGATAAACCGGGAAAGCCCGGCGGTTGGGAATTTCCCGGCGGCAAAAGAAAAACAGGCGAGACCTTCTCCGCTTGCGCCGCAAGGGAAATAAAAGAGGAATTGAATGCCGACATCATCCCCACCGGGACCGTTTACGATAAAACCACCAATATCAGATTGGTCGGCGTCAGCGCCAAACTCAAAGGCCCCGAACCAGTTCCCCTTGAGCACGCCAAATTAGCCTGGGTAAAAAGAGAAGACCTCGCAAGCTACGCGCTTCTTCCCAACGACATCCCCCTTGCCCAAGCCCTGGCGGAAAACATCTCCCTTCCCAAGACCGCCCCTACTCAAAAACTGGCGCTCTACATACACGTCCCCTTCTGCCTCAGGAAATGCCGCTACTGCGCTTTCATGAGTCACCCACCGAAAAACGATGAGATAAATAAATACACCGAATCTCTCATCGCCCAAATAAAAACGCTCCTCCCCCTAATGCCCTACCGGGAACTCTCAAGCGTTTATTTCGGCGGAGGAACGCCCTCGCTTCTTCCCGGCAAAGCCCTTTTAAGCGCCTGTGAGGCCGTTAAAGAAGCTATTCGTTGGGCACCCGATATCGAATGTACCCTCGAGGCAAACCCCGCCGCATTTCGCTCTGAGGACTTAAAATTCTGGAAAGCCGCGGGCATAAACAGAATAAGCCTCGGCATCCAGTCGCTCCAGGATGACGAACTTCAATATTTGGGCCGCCTGCACAATGCCAAAGAAGCAAAAGAAGCTTACCTAACCCTAAGGAAAATCGGCTTCAAGAATATTTACTTAGATCTCATGTACGGCCTGCCGCACCAAACCCTCTCCTCCTGGCAGAACACCGTAACAGAACTTCTCTCCTGGCAGCCTGAGCACATCTCCTTCTACGCCCTCTCCCTAGAAAAAGGCACGCCGCTCGCCAAAGAAGATCCTGTCCTCCCAAGCGACACCACGACCATGAAAGAATATTGGCTGGCCAGAAAGCTTCTCAAAGAAAAAGGCTATGAGATGTATGAGATCTCCAACGCCGCAAAACCAGGCTTCTATTCCCGCCACAATTCGACTTACTGGGACACCGAGAAACACTACCTCGGCTTAGGCCCGGGCGCCCACAGCTACTGCCGCTTCCCCTTCCAAAACACAGCAAAGCGCGCCCATTTCGATTCCGCTTGGAAATTGATAAACGCCAAGCCCCTCACCAAAATCCAAAAGTTCGGCGAACGCATCTACCTCGGCCTCAGAAAAACCGAAGGCGTAAAATTAACGGAGAAAGATCAATTATTATTTGAGCAGCAAATAAAAGACCTCGCTGACCGCAAACTCGTGACCTACAAAAACAGCACCCTGAAACTCACCCACCGCGGCATCGAACTCGCCAACCAGGTGATGATGGAATTTATTTGATCAGGCTTTTGCGCGGAGTTCGGAGATGATGGTCTTGACCAGGAAAACCAGGCCTGTCAGAAGAACTATGGTCGCGCCGGTCGGATAGTCGAATCTAAACGAGAGCAAAAGACCGGCGGCGATAAGCGCGGCGCTGATAAGAGAAGAGCCGAGCATGACGACATGAAGGCGGTTGGTGTGCCTCAGCATCATGGTGGGCGGAAGCGCCATCAGAGCGATTACCATAATTAAGCCGACAACACGCATGACGCAGATAACGGTCAGCGCGATAAGGGAAAGCAAAAGCAGATAGAAGAAATTGGTCGGCAATCCCCGAAGCGTCGCGTATTCCTCGTCAAAGCAGACGATGCGGAGCGGCTTGTAGAAAAGCGCGGTGATTATTATTATGATCGCGTCGAGAATGACGACGTTCACGATATCCAGAGGAGAAATGAGCAGAATGTTGCCGAAAAGATAGCTCATCAGGTCGCTCTGATAACCCGGAGAAAGTGCGGCTAAGAGTACGCCCAGCGCCATGCCGATCGACCAGAGGGCCGCGATGATAGGCTCCTCGTAGCGCTTGACTCTGCGGCTCACGATGCCGAGGATGAGAGCGGCCAACTGTCCGCTGATGAAGATGCCCCAGACGGGAGCGATGTTAAAGAAGAGCGCAACACCTACGCCGCCCAAAACGGCGTGGGCAATGCCGCCCGTGATGAAGGTAAGCCTTCTGACGACCACCAGACTGCCGACGATGCCGCAGGCGACGGAAATGAGCAGACCGGCCAAAAGCGCTTTGAGAAGGAAGGGATCGCTTAACATTCTTCTTCCTCCCCGTGGCAGTGATGGCAGTGGTTCACAAGATGGACGTGACCGCCGTAAAGCGATTCTATGACTTCCGGAGTCAGCTTCGAGCCGTCGTGCTGATAGAGTTTCTCGTTCAGGCAGAGAATGGAAGTGACGCTGGAAGTCACGAAGCCGATGTCGTGGGAAACGATTATTATCGTATGATCCTTGTTCAGTTCCTGGAAGAGGCCGTAAAGGCTGACGCCCACTGCGGGGTCGACGTTCGCGGTCGGTTCGTCGAGGAGCAATATTTCAGGGCTGGAGACCAGGGCTCTTGCTATGAGGGCGCGCTGCAGTTCGCCGCCGGACAATTCCCCTACCGCTCTGGTCTGGTATCCGTCGAGATAGACGCTTTTCAAAGCTTCGGCGATCTTCGCCTTCGCCTCTTTTTTGCTCATTGGAAGAAAGCCGCAATGATTGAGAAGGCCGGCTTCGATGAGCGCCGCCACGTTGATGGGGAACTGCCTGTCCACGTTGAAATACTGGGGAACGTAGCCGATGCGGGACCTGGTCTCCTCCGGGTCTTTGCCGAAAAGCGTAATTTTCCCTTTCTGAGGTTTCAGAAGGCCGAGGACAAGCTTTAAAAGCGTGGTCTTGCCGCCGCCGTTGGGACCGACGATGCCGACGTATTCTCCCCTTTTTATCGAGAAAGAAACGTCGTTCAGCACCAGGTGCGGTCCGTAGCCGAAGGTGACGCCCTTGAAGGTCATTATCGTTTCGCCGTTCATTCTTCCCCTCTGATGTTTTTGGCGAGTGATCTGAGTTCCTCGTAATAGTTGGTGGACAAGGCGTCCCTTTTGATGACCTTCAATCCTGCGCTTTTCGCGACATGAGTGGCGAGCCTTTCGTTCAGGCCCGGCTGGATGATCAGATAATTGAGCTTCTCCTCGCCCGCTTTCTTCAGCGATTCGCTAAGGCTCTTGGGAGTCGGTTCGGAGCCTTCTTTTTCCACGGCGATCTCGGTAAGACCGTAATCGGAAGCAAAGCAGGAATAAGCTGGGTGGAAGACAAGGAAAGTCTTATTGCCGGCTTGGAAGGTTTCTTTCAGTTCCCGGTCGAAAGCGCTGAGCTCTTTTTCAATCTCCGCTTTCCGATTTTCGATCTCTGCTTTTTTCTCGGGATAGAGCTCTTCTATATTTTCCGCCATAAGGGCGACCATCTGCAGCATCAGTTTCGGCGAAAGCCAGATGTGCGGATCGTGGTGGTGTCCGTGATGCTCTTCGTGGTCATGGTCGTGATCGTGATCTTCGTCGTGGTCCTCTTCCTTGTAAACGGCGTGGAAAAGGTCGAGGACCTTGGGGCCCTTGCCTTTTCCGGTCCTTTTAACGAGCTCCTGTTCGAAAGGCAGTCCTGTCATAATGAAGAGCTTCGAGCCGTAGTAGCTCGAGCCTTTTTTGGGAGAAGGCTCGTAGGAATGGGGGTTGGCGCCGGAGGGCATGAAGCTTTCGCATTTGACGTCCGGACCTGCCAGCTTTTGAGCGAAGGGCAGAAGCGGCGGAATGGAAACGTAAACGTCGACTTTCTCCTCCGCCTTTTGAGCGCAGGAGGCCATTAGAAGCGCTATGAGGGCCAGCAAGGCCGGTTTCGCCGCTTTTGCGAGTAAGTTCATTGCTTTTTCCAAATTCATCTCCGCTTCCGCCCTCAGTCTCTCCAGATCCCAATTCAGGATCTCGTCCAAACTGAAGGCTTCCTCTATGGAAAGGAAACTGCCTTCGGTCCTTCTCAGCTCCGTTAGGGTCCCGCCGCAGCCGAGTCTTTGGCCGAGGTCGTGAGCCAGCGTTCTGACGTAGGTGCCTTTCGAGCAGACGCAGCGCAGTTTCGCTTCGTTGTCTTTCATGCCTATTAGCTCAAGGTCGTAGATCGTGACCTTGCGTTTTTCCCTTTCGATCTCCTGCCCTTTCCTAGCTATGTCGTAGAGCTTTTTGCCTTTCACCTTGATTGCGGTGAACATAGGCGGAAGCTGCTCTATCTCTCCCCTGAATTCGGGCAGAACTTTAAGCAGCATTTCCTTCCCGAAACCTTCCGGCAAAGGGCTTTCCTTCACAACTTCGCCCGTTATGTCCTGAGTGTTGGTCTCGATGCCGAAACGGACCGTCATCTCGTATGTCTTTTTTGACGCCATCAGAGCGTCGGAAAGCTTCGTGCTTTTTCCGCAGAGCACCGCCAGCACTCCCGTCGCCATCGGGTCCAAGGTTCCGGCGTGACCGTTCTTTTTAATCCTGAAAGCGCCCCTTAGTTTGGCTATGACGTCGTGGGAAGTCCAGTCTTTCGGCTTGTCGACGGGAATTATCCCCTGCACCTCGTTCTGTTCCCGGACCATTATTCCTCTTGGGCTTCCTGATTCTCTGCCTTAGCCTTCGGAGGGAACAAGGCGCGGCGAACGGCCTGCAGAAGCCCGTAGAGCAGATATCCCATGAAAAGCACGGGCAATACCAGTCCGGGCCTGAATATCAGGGCGACAAGAATGAAAACGATAAGGACAAGGTAGATGAAAGGATGCCTCTGCCAGACGATCTGCTTGGCCGGAGCCGGGAAGCGGATGGTCGCGACCATCAGAAGTCCGAGCACCACGGGAAGGAAAGGCACGACGTAATTCTGCAGCGCGGAGTGGAAGGAATTGGTCTGCGGAGAGAGGTAGCCGTGGGAAAGCAGAAGGAGGTACGAGATCATGACGCCTGCGGCTTCCGGAGTGGGAATGCCGGAAAAAGTCTTGCCCTCATCCTCTATCTGGGCGTTGAAGCGCGCCAAGCGCAAGGCGGCGCAGCAAGTGTAGACCATGCAGCACGGCAGGACCAGTTTCCTCAAGGGATCGGGAATGTCCTTCAAAACGAAAACGAACATAAGAACGGAGGGCGCGACGCCGAAAGTAACAAGGTCAGCGAGAGAGTCGAGCTCCATGCCGAAGCGGCTGCTGGTCTTGGTGAGCCTGGCAACGAACCCGTCGAAGACGTCGAAGATCATGCCGAAAAAGACGCACATTGCGGCCTGGGTCAAGCGCTTGTTGCTGAAATCATCGTTGGCAAAAGCGCCCAGCGCGATCATGATGGCGTTTACGCCCATGACCAGGTTGCAGGCCGTGACAAAGTTGGGAAGAATATGGATCCTCTTCCGCATTTTGTCTTTCACTTTGTTTTTCAAATTGCCTTTCATAATTTTATTATTTTACCATAACGCTCTTGGGGCGCCTAAACAGCAGCCCAATAAGAAAAACCAAAAAAGCCATAACAAAAAGCCCAAGGTCGCCATATTTGGCGTAGATCGTCTCTCTGGGAGAATAAACATTAGCACAGCAAAGGAGTTCGCCGGACACCATAACGCTCTTGCCGCCGGAGGCAAGGAGGGCTTTCTCCCTGCCAGTCCTGTCTATAAGCACGGTTATGCCGGTATTGCTTGAACGCAGCAGTTCGCGCCGCGTCTCTATCGCCCGGAAACTGGAGAGCGCAGCGTGCTGGTAAGGTCCGGGAGAATCGAAGAACCAGCCGTCGTTGGTAATGTTGACCAGGATCTCCGCTCCCTCCTTCACAGCTTCTCTGGCGCTTTCTGGGAAAACGTCCTCAAAACAGACGAGCGCGCCCAGTTTGAAGATCGTTCCGTCTTCTCTCTTCAGGTCGAGGACATGGGAAAGTAGGCCTGGCGTATAGCTGCTGGGAATGGGCGTCAGCAGTTTCAAGAACGGCAGATAGCGTTCCAGCGGCACATACTCGCCGAAGATGACAAGGTGTTTTTTGTAATAACGCTCTCTTGGCAGCATGGCGGCGTTGTCGAGAAGCGCCGCTGAGTTGAAAAACTGTATTTCCCCCTGCTTGTCTTTTTCCGCCCAGGTCAGACCGCAGAGCAGAGGAACTTTTACTTTCGTTCTGAATCTTTGCAGGACCTTGAGGGCCGGGTTGGCGTAATCATTGTAAATGCCGGGGACGCCGGTCTCGGGCCAGATGACGAGCTCGCTTTCGGGAGCAGCCTTTTCGGTCGCCTTGAGATAACTGTCCAGCGTCTCCTCGTCCTTACTGTCGTCGTGCTTCAGTTCCGGCGGCAGATTCAGCTGGATCATGGCGACGTTAAGCGAGCGGGTAGGCTCTTCGCTTCCCAATTCTTTCATTCTGTAAAAACCGTAGCCAGCCGAGAGCGTCCAAAGCAAAAGGACGATCGCCAAAGGAATGAAAGACCTAACGCATCGATCGCAAGCGATACCCGCAATTGAAGCGGAAGTGAAAGCCAGGAGGAAGCTGATGAAATGCACGCCGAAGAGATCCGCCGTCTGTATAAGAAGCAGATTCTTGTGAAGCGCCATGCCGAGCAAAAGCCAAGGAAATCCGGTGAAAAGATAAGAGATAGTAAGTTCGTAAAAAAGGAAGAAAAGCGATAATGAGAGAGCCGGATAGAAGCCCTTTCTGACAAAATACATCGCCAACAGAATAAAGGCAGCGAAAAGAAGCGCCAGGAACGCGGAGAGCGCTAGCATTCCGGCGCAGCTAACATAGCTAAGCCACCAGATGCTGGAAACGTGCCAGATCAGACCCAAAAGATAAGCGCTGAAAAAGACGCCTTTCCATGTCCCGCCTTTCCTAATGAGCAGGGCGCCAAAATACGGCGCCAGGGCAATAGGCGCAAGGAAAGCCAATCCGAATTTCGGGAAGGAGAGCGTCAGAAGAACGGCGCTTAATATCGAACTGATCAAAAGGATCACGCCTGCTCCTCCTTCTTTGTTATGACCTCCTGCCTGGCGCTCCAAACGAGTATGAGAACGCCTGCAATCAATGTCAGCACGCTGTATATTTGTCCCTTCGTAAGGCCGCAGCAGCCGGCCAGAACGGAATCCTCAGCCCTGAAGGGTTCCGTAATGATCCTCAAGACGCCGTAGGCCACGCCGAAGACGCCGCTCAAAAAGCCGTTCTTCCTCGGCTTCCTGGAAAAGAGGAACATGACGGCGAAAAGCACAACGCCGTCCGTGAAAGCCTGGTAGAGCTGGACCGGGTGCCTGGGCAGGTTGTCCACTTGCGGAAAGATGACCGCCCAAGGAACGTCCGTCACTTTGCCGTGCAGTTCGCCGTTGATGAAATTGGCGACTCTCCCTAAACCCAAGCCAATAGTGCTGACCAAAGCGGTGTTGTCAAGGAGATGCATGAAGGGGATCTTCATCTTCCTGGAGTAAAGCCAGAGACCGACCGCCGCTCCTACCATTCCGCCGTGGAAGCTCATGCCTCCTTCCCAGACTTTTATGATGTCAATTGGATGCGTAAGAAAGTACGGGGCGTTATAGAGGAAGCAGTTCCCTAACCTTCCGCCGATCAGTATTCCGAGGAAACCGTAGAAAGCCATGTCCTGGATATTCTCTTTTTTCGGCAGAATGAAAAGGCCTTTCTCCTGCCTTTTGCCCAGCCACCAGACCGCAATGAAAAGTCCCAATACGTACATTAATCCGTACCAGCGGATATCCAAGGGGCCCAAATGCAGCAACACGGGATCCAGATTATGCACCCAGTAAGAATTCATTTGATGTCGTATTCCTCAATTTTGCGATAAATAGTCTTAAGTCCAATGCCGAGCTCTTTGGCGGCAACGTCCTTCTTCCCGCCCGACCTTCTGAGCGCGGCTTCTATGGCCTGCTTTTCCATTTCCTTCAGAGAGAGCGGAGCGGACGCAGTTTCAGGTTCTGCTTTTACGCTTATGCCTGCGCATGTGCAGATCTCTTTCGGCAGCGCAGACAAAGGAACTTCCTCCTTTTCACCTGTTGTGATGGTCGCGTACTCCACAGCGTTCTTCAATTGCCGAACGTTGCCGGGCCAGGAGTAATTGCGCATGGCTTGCAGCGCTTCTTTTGAGAAGCCCAGGAATTCCTTGCCGAGGTTGGAGGAGAGTTGGTCAAGAAAATATTTCGCCAGAAGTTCAATGTCGTCCTTGCGCTCCCTCAGCGGCGGAAGATTGATGGTGAAAACGCTTATCCTGTAGTAAAGGTCCGAGCGGAAAAGGCCGGAGGCGATCCTCTTCTCAATGTCAGCGTTGGTCGCGCAGATGATCCTGACATCGGCTTTTACAGTCTTGGTCCCGCCAAGCCTGGTGAACTCGCCGTCCTGCAAAACTCTCAAAAGCTTGGCCTGCAGTTCTGGCTTCATCTCCGCGATCTCGTCCAATAGAAGCGTTCCGTGGTCCGCCAATTCGAATTTTCCGATCCTCTGCTTTTCCGCGCCCGTGAAAGCGCCCCTCTCGTGTCCGAAGAGTTCGCTCTCAAGTAAGTTTTCCGGAATGGCCGCGCAGTTCAGTTTGACAAAGGGAGCTTGGGCCCTCCCGCTCAGTGACTGCACTGCGTTCGCCACCAGCTCCTTTCCCGTTCCCGACTCTCCTAAGATGCAGACCGTAGCGTCGGAAGCGGCGACTTGCTTGATCTTGGAGAAGACTTCCTTGATGGCAGGCGTGGCGCCTATTATTCCGCTCAGGGCCGTGCGTTCAAGGCGGTCTTTTAACTGCTCGTTCTCTTTCTGCAGAAGAGCGTGCTGCAGCGCTTTGTCAACCAGAGCGAAAAGCTTCACAAGGTCTATGGGCTTCTCGATGAAGTTGAAGGCGCCCTTTTCCATGGCGAGGACCGCGTACTCCACGTTTCCGTAAGCTGTCATCAAAATGATGGGCAATTCTTTGGAAAGCTCCTCCACCAGCTGCATGCCGTCAAGTTTCGGCATCTTCCAGTCGGTCAGAAGCAGATCGGGCTTTTTCGATTGCGCCAAATTTTTGGCTTCCTCTCCGTCGCGGGCTTCCAGCACTTTGTAGCCCTTGTCGGAGAAAGCTTCCGCAAGCGTTTCCCTGGCGACCGCATCGTCTTCCGCAATAAGGATCAGAATATTCTTCTTAGTCATTTTTGCCTTCCTTCAGTGGAAAACTCAAAACGAAAAGACAACCCTTCGCAGTGTCTTTCAATTCCAATTTGCCGCCGTGCGAAAGCGCTGATTTTCTGGCGACCGCCAAGCCTAATCCGGCGCCCTTTTCCTTCGTGGTGTAGAAGGCGTCGAAGATCTTTTCTCTTTTTTCTTTCGGGATCCCCGGGCCGTCGTCCTGCACGCTTATTTCAACAAAGCCGCCTTTCGCGGCGCCCGTAAGGACGACACTGCCGCCGCCCGCCTGGGAAACAGCCTGCACGGCGTTCCACATCAGGTTAGTGACGGCATGGCGCAGACTGCTCTCGTCCGCCAGGACGCTCTGGGGAGCGTTGTCTGAAGAATAGCTCACCCTGACGTTTTCCTTTTCGCCCGCCTCTTTGAAGAACTGCCCGAGCTCGTTGATCAAAGAGCGCAGATTAACTTCCTTGGGAGCGAATTCATTACTCTTCGCATAGCTCAGGAAAGTCGCCAGCATTTCCCCCGAAGAATGAGCCTCCCGTTCGATCCTTTCCAGCTTTTTGATCTGGCTTTCCGAAGCGCCGCTGTCCTTTAAGCTTTCCTTTAACAGCTGCGCGTTCAGGTTTATCCCGTTCAAAGAATTTTTTACTTCGTGCGCCAACCCTGCGCCTACGGTCGCCAACTGATCCTGCCTTATGCTGTCCTCCTTTTTTCTCAGCTCTTCCAGGGCGCTTTTCCCGGACTGAAGAGTTTTGAAAAGAAAGAATAACAGAAGCAGCGCGTCAACGATCATAAGGATCAGCAGAAACTTCTTGGAAATCGTTCCGAACCTCAAGGGCCAGACGTGCTTCTTTTCGGGCTTCAGGCTGATGCTGAGGGCGCCCCAGATCTGGTTGTAATTGGCAAGCGGTTCCGTCAGCACTATCCTTAGGTTGTCCCCGCTTCCCGTTAAGCGTTGGTAGGAACCTCCCTTCAAGGCTCCTTTCAAGTTGAGCGTAAGGTTCGCCGTTTCGCCGACGAGATTCTCGTCGCTGTGCAGAAGAATGAGGCCGCTCAGAGAAATAACTTCGACCAGATAGATTCCCTGCCTTTCAAGCACGTTTGAGTTCAGTTCCATCTCCTGCTGCAGAAGACCCAGTTCTCCCCTGGCGATCATCTCATGCTGGCAGGCTTTCACCCAGGTCTGCGCGATATTCCTGTAACTCAAGGCAATTTCCCTGGACATGGAAACGAGGAAGAAGCTCGCCAATATAAGTCCCAGCGCAAAGGAAGTCAGGAAAAGACCTCCCAGATGCGGCAAAAGATATGAACTCGTTTTTCCTCTTTCTTTTGGCATAACTTAGGGAATGACAAAAAAGAAAATGCTCATATATTGGCAGATCGCGCCGGCCAAAACAAAAATATGCCACACCGCGTGAAGATACGGCTTGTTGTCGAAAACATAAAACAGCGCGCCAAAGGTATAGGCGACGCCGCCAGCCACCAGAAAAGCTATGCCGCCAGGAGGGAGTATTGCGAACATAGGCTTGGACGCGATCACGATTATCCAGCCCATAAGGATGTAGAGGATCGTGGAGAGAAGCGGCCAGCGGTTAATAAAAAAGATCTTCTGGATTATTCCCAGAATAGCCAGTCCCCATATGACGCCGAAGATGGACCAGCCCCAGCCCGGCGGCAGCACAGCTAGCGTAAAAGGCGTGTACGTTCCCGCAATGACAAGATAGATGGCGCAGTGGTCGAAAATTCTCAGCACTTTTTTTGCGGCGCCGTCCGGCAGCGAATGATAGACGGTCGACATGATGAACATAAGCCACAAGGTCGCGCCGTAAATGGAGCAGCTCACTATGTGCCGCGCCGTCCCGTGACAGGAGGAAAAGACGACGAGAAGAACCAGACCAGCAATGGCCAGCAACGAGCCTACGGCGTGCGTGACGACGTTGGCTATGACTTCGCCTTTTGTCGGTTTCCTGTCACCGTGGCTCATGCCTCTTCCTTTGGTTTGGCGTTTGCTTTCAGAAACTTCTTTACACCGTTCCCGAATACAATAGCCCTCGCCATAACGGCGATGGCGAAAAGCAGCGTTACGGTAAGGAAGCCTATGTGGAAAAAGCGCCAGGGCCATTTTGCCCATTCCGGCGTCGGCCCGCCGTAACGCCTTAAGTCAAGATAATAGCCCGGCCTTTTGAGATGCCTTTCCAGGCGGTAGCACTTGTCGCCTTCGTGCGCTGCAAAAAGCGAAGTGCCGTCCGTAAACGTCCAGGCGGCGAAATAGCAGCTGCCAGTGCTCGTCAACATAGGCGGACCAAGGTGCCTTGTCAGCTCCATGAAGGAATCCTCGCCCAGAGAAAGGCCGGACAAACTTGAAAGTGCGCAGTCTTCCCTGTTGATGGGATACACTTCTCCCCTGGCCATCGGCTCTAAAAAGCAAAACGAGAGCGGGCATTTTCCAAGGAGAGGCAGAGTGTTTACGCTCGCTCCCTCTTTCAGGATCACCCTTTGCCTGCCCTTCGAGAATATCAGGTCGTTCCCGTTCTTTAGAAGGACACCGCCGTTCACAGACTCCAAAACGACTTCGCAGTTCTCCATAAGTTCCGATTCGGGAGCGTCTATTGAAAGATTGCCCGCCAAAACTTCGGAGCTCGTCAAAACAAAAAGCAAAATGAGGGCGCCCTTCACGAAACGGTACATGGAGCCGGCATGCCACAACCAC
>JAFSWV010000155.1 GCA_017444325.1 bacterium
AGAAGCTTGCCAAGCTTATCCTCAGCCGGCAGCAGATCGGAGCGCCTCGCAATTTCCGCCGCCGCGATCACACTCGGCGCAACCGTCTCGGCCTCGACTTCCAAAGTCCCGGGCAGCATATCCGCCAGGGGGATCGTCAGCGTGCGCTTCTCAGAATCGAATTCAGCCTGCACGAGTTGTCCCATGAACTTCGCCTCTTTAAAGGAAGCGATGTTTCTCAAGACCACGAAAACGGGACGCTGCGCGATCCTGCCCTCAAAGTCGCCTTTCGTCTCGCCGAAAGTCACTTTGTGGACGTTGCCCTGCCTTTCATAAGCAAAGGGCGTGCGCGCGCCTACTCCTTCCTTGTAGGCGAGGCTCGTGCCGTCGTCCTCGTAGAGTTCGCTCTCCCCTTTGCCGTCCCCTTCCGTCGGGAAGACCATGACGGTCAGTTCCTTCGGCAGATCCGCCATCCTTTTTCCAGTCTGTCCCAGGATCAGTGGATAGCCCTTCTTCACGAAGAGCGGGAATTCGTAGAGGTCGGCGCTCACGAGCGTATAGCCCTTGTCATAGCCTTCGCCTGTGAAATACTGGGCCCAGCCGTCCGAGGGGAAATAGACGACCTTGGTGGAAACGAAAGCGTTTCCCCTGCCCTTCTCGGCGATAGGCGCGGCCAGCATGCCGTCGCCGAGCAAAAATTCCCTCGGGTTTCCGAAAGCTTCAACGTCCTCGGGATAGTCGTAGTAAAGCGGCCTGATGAAAGGCAGGCTTTCGGAATAGAGTTTTTCCGCCGCGGTGTAGATGTAAGGCATCAGTTTCGATCTCAGGTCGAAGCTTCCCTTGGCGGACTTCTGCGCATAGTCCTGCCAGAACCAGGGGCGCTTGTCGATGTCGCCGCAGGAGTGCAGACGGAAGGCCGCCGAGAGCGCGCCGAACTGCAGCCAGCGGGCGTAGATCTCGCCGTCGCGGCCGGAAAAAAAGCCGCCCAGATCGTGCGACCAGTAGCAGCAGCCGGCGTTGGCGGAAACAGGCGTCATGCAGACCTCGAACTGCAGCATCTCCCAGGTGCCGCCGGTGTCGCCGGAAAATTCCAGAGGATGCTTCTGGTCGCCCAGGCCGCCCCAGCGCGCCAAGGACAAGCCTCTTCTCTCGGGCCTGTCGGTGTATTCGTAATAGAGCTTGTTGAGCCAGGGCCAATGCTTCAGGCCCGGAACGCCGGAAACGTAAGGATAGATGTAATCCTGCTGCCAGTCCACCCACCAGATGTCCACGCCTTCCTTTTCAAAAGGCTCGTGGGCGTACTTGAAGTAGGCGTCCATATATTTCTTGTTGCCGGCCTGGAAGGGCACGATGCGCTCCCCTTCCGTGCTCTCGCCCAAGGCCTTCATGAAATCCTCATAACAGAAATCGTGGTTCCTGACGCCGTCGGCAGGATGCACGTTGAGGGCGATGTGCAGTCCGCTTTCCCTCATCTCGTGCAGAAGGTCCTCCGCGTCAGGTAAAAGTTCCCTGTTCCAGTTCCAGCCTGTCCAGCCCAAGGTGCCGCAGTGCCCGACGCCCTTGTTGCCTTTTCTATCGTGCCACTCCATATCCCAGACGAGCACGTCCAGAGGATATCCCTGCTCCGTATATTCCTTCACGATGTTGCGGTAATCTTCCGAAGTGTACATGGCGTGGCGACTGTACCAGGAGCCGAAGGCGAAGCGCGGCGGCAGCGGGATCTTTCCCGAGACGTCGCAGAGCGACTGCAGGGCCTTCTGGTAATCCTTCCCGTAACAGAAAATATACATGTCCTGATCTAATTCGCCATATTCTCTCAGCACAGCCGAACCGTCTTTCAGAAGAGGCGTCCTGGTGTCGTCGATGATGCACCAGCCCTCTTTTTTCATGATGCCCTCGTCAAGCTTGCACTCCTCCCACTTGCCGTCCAAGGTCGCAATGCTGCCGCCCAGGTCCGTAAGGTCGGGCACGCCGTTGTCGCCGTGCCAGCAGCCAATACCCGGCATATCCACGCCGTAGTTCCAGCCGTCCATCCTCCCATTGAAGCGATGCCTGTCCACGAAGAAGATCTGCGTTTTCGTCTTGACGAGGATCTGATCGTCCTTGTCAATGACCTCAAAATCGAAGAAGTCCATTTTCCTCTTCTTCGCGAACATGGTCGGCTCGTCATGGAAAGAGCCCAATTCTACTCGCATGCAGTTCTCGTTCAGGATGGAGATCCTCAGCACGCCGTCAATGATCATGGGGTTGGCTTTCGGCGTCGGTTTCTCCTTGGTCGAAACATTCGCGCCCTCGTAAGCGAAGGCCGAAAAGCAAAGCAGAAAAGACAGGAACAGATATAGACGTGACATTGTGTTTCCTCCTAACCTAATTTTAGCAAACTCCCCCCTGTCGGAAAAGAGAGACATTTTGTTTCCGCTTTCGACCTCAAGGAAAGCGTATGCTTTTTCCTATTATAGAGGCGGAAACTCTACTTGCGGTTTCCAATTATAAACCGTCCAGAGACCAAAACGCCATAAACGGTCGAATATCCCGACCCTTGGACGGTTCGCGCGGGGAAAACTTCCCCGCGCGTTTTTTTATTCCGCTTCAATGGTGAACTCGAAAAGTTCGCTGGCCCTGACGCCGTCTATGACGTAAAGCGCTTTCTTTATCTTCTCGCCGGGTTTATTCGGCGCTTTGAATTCCTGCACCCTGCCGCTCTTAAATCCGGAGGCGTACCAGTTATTGGCGTCGTGCCAGTAATACAATAGCGGCTGGTTCTCAGGATCGAAGCTGCCCTTGGCGTCCAGCTTTATCGTCTGCCCGGCTTTCACTTTGAAATAGTTGGTCGAAAGCAGAGCCACCGGCGCTCTGTTGAACTTGCGGCACTCTTCCGGAATAACAGTCGCCCTCAAAGACGGCTTCTTAGTGTTTTTCAACTGCGTCCTGATCTCGTAAACGCCGCGCATCCTGTCACCGGCGAAAAACTGCTCGTTGAACTCAGACATAGGCAGCAGATGGAATTCCACATCATCCGCCGTTTCGATCTTGATCAGCAAGAGACCTTCCACGTGCCACACAGAGGGCGTGCAGGGCGCGTCCTTGGTCGCGTCGCTCTCGTCGGTCGTCATGCCGAAAGGATTCCAGACGCTCGTCCTGCCGTCGAAGCGGTCGGTGTAAACGGAATCCCAATCCTTGTCGGTATCGGTCGGGATGAGATATTTTCCTTCCTTGTCCGTGTAGCCTTTGAATTTGGGAACGTCGGCGAAATATTTGTCCGCAAAAGAATTGATCTTTCCGTGCGCGACGTGGTAGATATAGACCGCCGCGTCTTTCAAAGGCTCGTCATTAACATCGTAGATCTTCAATATGTTTTCCGAGATGGGAATGAACCTTCCCTGCGTTCCCCAGAAACGCGGTCCCCTGTATCCCATGCAGTGGACGATCTTCCCGGCGTTGGAGCGATTGATCCACATATGGCAGCCGCTCATCAAAGGCGTGTAAGCCGAGCCGCAGGGCACGTTCTCCGCGGAACTGTACATGATGTCGGAGCCGAACTTCGGCATTCTGCTTCCCCCGGCGTAGTATTTCCCCTCCTTATCTTTCAACAGAACGTTGTGCCACCGGACGGGATAGGAGTAGACGTCCGGCAGCGCCAAACAGGTGTGCCCCAGCTCATGCACCACCGAGGCGTTCAAGGACGAGAAGTGCGGCGCGCTTGCCTGGTGCGAGGCGCGGTCGTTGGGATTGTCCGTTATGGGGAAGCCGCCGTCCCTGTATTCCTCCATCTTGTTATAAATATTGTTCTTGTCCTTTTCCCAGTAATGGTAAACAAGGTTGTCGATCCTGTATTTCTCCTTGATGCCCTCTGGGCAGATGTCGGGATACTTGGTATCCAAAAGCAGCTTGTCCAGTTTCAGCTTGTGCCCCGCCACCCAGTCGAACATGGAGAAAGACCCCACGCAGTTCATTTTCCTTTCCAAAAAATAATTCGTCGCGACCATAGGCGAAAAAGCGAACCACAGAGGCCTCGCGTCGCACCACTCCGAAACCTTATTATTCACGAGACACAAGTCGTTATCCAGCGCCACCTCGGCGTTCATCAGCAAACTTTCCTTCGGGAAAGTCCAAACAAAAGAATACTTCCTGATCTGCTGCGGCTCGAAACTTTCCAAGTCCACGGACTTGCTGCAAAGAGGTTCCTTTTCCTCCCCCACCCAGAACTTGAGTTTCAGGCCCTTTGGTGAAGCGACAGGGCCGTAGTTGGCCACGTGAACCACAGACGTCACCTGGTCCCCCGGAGCGATCTTGTTTTTCAGCTCCTTGTAACTGTAGCGCGGCAGAAGCTCGATGAACTGCACCGTCATGTCCGGCTTTTCACAAGATATGACGGAAGTCTTGAACGCCGCTTCTTTCCCACGGTAACTAGCCTTGACCGTCACCGGGCCAACCGCCACTCCCTCTATGGCCGCTGACACTTTCGCGTCAGGACGGGCGTTGCCGTTGTCCGTCGTCCACTC
>JAFSWV010000156.1 GCA_017444325.1 bacterium
AGTTGTCTGTCTGTTACGGCGATGCCGGACCCGTGCTCGCCGAACTTGCCGCCGCAGTCCCAGGCGAATTCATCGAAGGAGCCGTCTTTCTTTTGATAGCGGAAACGATTGGAGAAGTGGTCGAAAACGACACGGTCGTTTTCCTGGTCGAGACCGGAAAGGTAGGTCTGGCTTTCGATTTCGTGATGGTATTCGTGAGTGGTGAGCCAGGCAATGTCGTCGCCTAAGAACTGGGAACGGCCGGGAATGCCTTCCGGCCAGTTGTCGATGCCTAAAGTGCCGCCGCCAGAGATGCACCATTCCCATCTTTTGCCGTTCCAGTCGTAGCGCTGGAGGAGATCGTTTTCGATCTGTCCGACGTAGCCGTCGTGAATGGGAGAATGGTTGATCTTGGTTATGTCTTTGGTGTCGGAGATGGAGAAGTCACCGCCTCCGGGGCCGCTGAATTCGTTGCCGGGCCAGTTGCGGCAGGGAACGAGCTTTTTGTATTCTTCCGGAGCGTCCTCGGGCATTTTGCCCCAGTACTGCGGGCGTTCATCCCAGAAGTACTGCAGGTCGTGCCAGACTCTGAATCCGTTGTTGACGAACCAGAAGCGCTTGGCGAGTTCGAATTCGTTTTGGAGCTTTTGCTTGTCCTCTTCGGACATAGGGGGCGGCAGAGGAGCCCATTCGCCGTCTTTGTTTTTGGCGGAGTAGAGGCTGTACACGTTCGGCATGATGATGACTTTTACCGGAACGCGGATAACGGTCTTGTAACCGTCTGGTGCGAGAGTGGAGACGGCGTATTCGCGGGACCAGGGCTTTTCAGCGCCCCAGCGGGATTCTAGGTTGGTGGGCTCGATGTCGCCGTTGTTGAGGCGGTAATAATAGCGCGTAGCGGGCTGTAAGCCCGTTATGGTGATGCGGTGGTAGGTGGAGGTCTCCGAGGTTTCGAAAGTTTGGAATTCGTTCTGCCAGGGCTTATATTCCTGGCCCTCCGGGTACCAGGTGTTGCAGGGCTCCCCCCCTTTCCTAATCTGGACCTTGGTTTGGCAGGGAGTGGGAGTACTCCACTGCAGGGTGAATTCCGTCTGGCCGAGCATAGGTATGGGCCTTGTGGGATCGAATTTGGTCTCCTCGGCTTGGAGATTAGCTGCTAGTATTGCCGCAGCGATTGCTGGAACGATAAGGGACTTTCTCATGTGCATTCTTAAGGTTTATTTTTGGTTTTTGCTTATTGCCAGTCGAAACGTTTCCCCAGGAGCTCATAGAGCTCTTCGTTTTTCGGGGCGAAGTAAGCCTTTAATTTTTCTTTAGTCTCGGGAGCCATTTTCGCGTATTTTAAGGCGTTCTTGGCTTCGAAAGTTGGAAGCGTATAGGAGTTGAGACCTAAGTATTCAACGATCTCGTTGTAAACTCTGGGAGTCTCTCTGTAGAATTCTTCGCTTTGCACTACGAGCAGCTGTTCCTTGGGGAAGTATTTGTACCATTCAGTGAGCTGCTTGGCGTAGTAGCCTCTTGTGAGATAGGAGTAGTCTCTTCTCTGGTCGGCTTTGTAGAATTCGTCCTTAGCGAGCTTTTCAATGTCGGGAGTGATGCGCTCTACTTCTTTTGCTAGCGCTTCCTCGAAGGATAAGGGTTCGCGGTTGAGGCGCCGGATGTGGTTGTAGTGAGAGTAGGCGCGTTCAATCGGGTCTCTGAGGACGAGGATTAATTTTACTTGTGGAAGAGTTTCCTTGATACGTTTGGCGGCGTAGGGGTGGAAGAAGTAGCTGGGACTGGCTTCGCCGGTGATGACTCGCGCTACGAGGTCTCTTTCAAGTTTTTCCTTTTGCTTTTCGGTTGGGAAAAAAGACTTGTACCAGTTTATCGGTCTCGTGTAGTAGTCGTCGAAGTAGAAGAGCTCTTTGACGGGAGAGGGAATGATCTGCGGGTGATTGGAAAGATAATCGTAGAGCGAAGTGGTGCCGCAGCGCTGAGCGCCGATGATGATGAAACTAGGAAGAATCCTCTTGTTGGCGGTCAGATCTCTAATCCAGATGTCCGGAATGGGCAGGGCCCTTTCCGGCCATCTGGTTAGAAATTTACGGATCTTTTCTTTTGTTAATTTTGGCATTTATGATTAATGCTTGAAGTGGCGCATGCCGGTGAAGAGCATCGTCATGCCGTGTTCGTCAGCGGCAGCGATGGATTCCTCGTCTCTGATGGAGCCGCCGGGCTGGATGATGGCGGTGATCCCGGAAGCGGCCGCGGCGTCAACGCTGTCCCTGAAGGGGAAGAAAGCGTCAGAAGCCATTACGCAGCCAGAGATGGGCTTCCTGGCCTTCATAACGCCGATCTTGGCGGAATCGACGCGGCTCATCTGACCGGCGCCGACACCGACTAATTCGGTGCCCTTAGCGTAAACGATGGCGTTAGACTTGACGTGCTTGCAGCACTTCCAGGCGAAGAGGAGGGATTTCACTTCTTCTTCGGTGGGCTCACGTTTGGTTACGCACTTTAAGCCTTCGGGTCCGAGGATGGCGAGGTCTCTTTCCTGGACGAGAAGACCGCCGACGACTTTTCTCGTCATGAGGCCTGAGGAGGGGCGTCCTTGTTCGAGCCACTGCGGAAGATCCTCTACCGTCATGATACGGATGTTTTTCTTCTTGCTGATAATTTCGAAAGCTTCCGGGGTGTAGGCAGGGGCGATGACCGCCTCGACAAAGACCTTGGAGAGCTCTTCAGCAAGAGGAGCCTCAACGGTCCTATTGAAGGCTAAGATGCCGCCGAAAGCGGAATCCGGGTCGGTCTCCCTGGCCTTGAGGTAGGCGGTGAGAAGATCGTCGTCGGTGGCCGCGCCGCAGGGGTTGGTGTGCTTGACGATGATGGCAGCGGGTTCGGTGAATTCCTTGACTAATTCGAGAGCGCCGTCCAGGTCGATAAAGTTGTTATAACTGAGTTCCTTGCCGTGCAGCTGCTTGGCGGTGGTGGCGCAGGGCTCATTGATCTTGGCTTCTCTGTAGAAGGCGGCCGCCTGGTGGGGGTTCTCGCCGTAGCGGAGAGATTGCACTTTGCGGTATCCGAAAGTTTTCGTTTCTCCGAACATGGGGGCTTCGGGCCCCATGGCGTTGGCGAGGAAGTCAGCGATAAGGCTGTCGTAGTAGGCCGTGGCGGCGAAGACCTTCTGGGCGCAGGCACGGTTGAATTCGAAGGTGGACATACCGTTGTTTTGGTCCATGATCTCAAGGAGCTTGTTGTAGTCCGCTGGATCGGTGATGACCGTCACGTCCTTAAAATTCTTGGAAGCGGAACGGAGCATGGTCGGGCCGCCGATGTCGATGTTCTCTATGGCTTCCGGGAAGGTCACGTCGGGTTTCTTGATGGTGGCCTCGAAGGGATAGAGGTTGACGACGACGAGGTCAATGTACTCTAAGGAATATTCCTGCATGGTCTTCTGATGGGCGGGATTGTCGCGCATGGAAAGAAGACCGGCGTGGACCTTCGGATGCAGAGTTTTGACGCGGCCGTCGAGCATTTCCGGGAAACCGGTGAACTCGTCGATGGTCTTGATGGGTACGCCTTCCCCTTTCAGGAGTTTGGCGGTGCCGCCGGTGGAGATGATCTCCACGCCGCGTTTAGAGAGTTGCATGGCCAGTTCCGCGATCCCCGTCTTGTCGGAAACGCTAATCAGAGCTCGTTCGATCTTTTTCATTTTGAAGGTCCTGTAATGTTAGGTTGTTTCGCTTTAATATTTCTTTGAAGAGTCTGCACTCTTCCATAAGTTTCGATTCTTCCCTTACCCAGACGTAGGGAAAATTCCTGCACTGCTGGGGCCTTGCCTCATAGACTGTGCAACCTTTTTCCCCGAGGAAGGGGCAGGGTTCATCTTTCCCCATCCTCAGACGCAGATTCCTGCGGTCGTCGCTTAACTCAAAGAACTTTTCCGCGCAGTCCCGGACGTCCATATGGATAAGGTCCGCCAGGGCGTCCAGTTCATCCGGCGAGAAATGCACCTCCCCGTCCCAGCGGCAGCAGGAAGTGCAGGTTCCGCAGATCTGGGAATCATGTTCTTCCTCGCTGAAACGGACGGGTGTTCTCACAGATTTACGATCTCCACCTTGCGGTCGCCTTCCGTCACCTTGCCGATGACGGCGGCGGGGAGACCCTGCTTCTCTTTGGCGAACTTAATGACGGTCTCGGCGTTCTCGGGAGCGACGAAGATCACTAAGCCGATGCCCATGTTGAAGACGCGGTACATTTCCTTCGGATCGACATCGCCCAGCTTCTGCATGAACTGGTAGATGAAGGGGACCGGGAAAGCCTTGGCGTCGAAAGTGACGGCCGTGCCCTCGGGGAGGATTCTTGGGACGTTCTCGTAGAGTCCGCCGCCCGTGATGTGGGCGATGCCCTTGACGGGGATGGCGTCGATAAGAGGCAGAACGGTCGGAATGTAGGAGCGGTGCGGCTCAAGCAGAATGTCGCCTAAAGTCGGGCCGCCGGGCTCTGGCATATAGGAGAGATCGTAGCCGGCGTCCTGGAAGAGGATCTTGCGGGCTAGAGAGAAGCCGTTGGTGTGAAGGCCGCTGGAAGGAAGCGCGACAGCCACGTCGCCGGGCTTGATGGTCTTGCCGTCGATAAGCTTCTGGCGGTTGACAACGCCTACGATGCAGCCCGCCAGGTCGTACTGGCCGCGGCAGTAGGTGCCGGGCATCTCGGCGGTCTCGCCGCCCAGGAGCGCGCAGTGGTTGGTGCGGCACTCTTCCGTAATGCCCGCCACGATCTCCGTTACGCCTTCCACAGTCAGGTCCGCGGCCGCCACGTAGTCTAGGAAGAAGAGCGGCCGGGCGCCCTGGACGACGATATCGTCGCAGCAGTGCGCGACGATGTCGTGGCCGACGCCTCTGAAGCGGTTTAATTGCGCGGCAAGGTGCAGTTTCGTGCCGACGCCGTCGATGGAGGCGACGAGGACGTTTTCGCCTTCGCCTAAGCCCGTGATGTCGTAGAGTCCGCCGAAGAGACCGATGTCAGCGAGAACAGCGGGACTGAAAGTGGAGCGGACCATGCCTTTGATGTCTTTGACGATCTGATTACCCTTGTCGATATCGACGCCGGCCTCAGTGTACTTGGATTTCATAGCTTCCCTCATTTTATTTTTATGAACACACACATAATTTAATATTTATATAATAGCAAAAATTCACGTCTTGGCCACGGTCAGGAGAATGATGTTTTTGGCGCCTCCCCTTTTGAGCGCCCGGGCGCAGAGTTCGGCGGTCGTGCCCGTCGTGCAGACATCGTCAATTAAGGCCGTAAGCCGGTTTTTAGGCAGGTTTTGGAAGCGTTTGGCATAACTGTCCTCGAATTGGAAAGCCCCGCCTAAATTGCGCATTCTGGCCTCTCTTTTGAGCCCGGCCTGGGAGGAATGGTAGCGCACCCTTTTGAGGGCTTTTGCGACCGGGATGCCGGTCCTGCGTGAAAGCTCATAGGCGAGGTCTTCCGATTGGTTGAAGCCCCTTATGAGCCTTTTGGTCCAGTGCATGGGGACGGGAACGAGACAGGCGATATGCGGGGCGAGGACAGAAAATTCCGGGTGCGCCATGATAATGTCCGTCAAAGGGTCCGCGAGATAGCGGCAGCGCCCGTACTTGAATTTCGAGATGAGGTGCGGGACTAAGTCCTCGTAGGCGGCGCCAGCAATTATGCGGCTTAGGGGAGCGCGCTTGGATCTCAACTGGCAGTCAGCGCAGAGCAGCGTTTCCTCGTCAAGGATAACGTTCGTTTTGGAGCAGCCAAGACAATAAGGCGGTTCTACCAGTTTTAATAGTTCCCGGCAACGCGGGCAGAGTTTTCTCCCGCCGCGGCTGTCCAAAGGCGCCTTACAGTAATAACAGACGGGAGGGAAGAAGAGGTGAGACAGCGCTTCCCAGGTCTCAGACACGGGAAGCGCTGACTTTTCACTCCATGACTTTTGAGAAGGTTTGAATGCTCTTAGCAAATCCTGTGGTTTCATCGACTTCAACGACCGCGCCGGAAACCTGGCAGGGGCCGTCCGCCACATGGAATTTCTGGGGAAGACCGGTGATGAAATGCTCAAGTACCGGCTCTATTTCCCTGCCGATGACGGACTCCTCGGGACCCACCATGCCAAGGTCCGTTAAGTAAGCGGTCCCATGGTGGAGGATCTTGGCGTCCGCGGTCTGCACGTGCGTGTGAGTGCCGACGATAACGGACACCTTGCCGTTGAGGTAATGGCCCATGGCGATCTTCTCGCTGGTGGCCTCGGCGTGGAAATCTATGATAATGACTTTAGCTTTGATCTGCTCCAGGATCTTGTCAACTTCCACAAAGGGATTCTGGCTGGGCTGCATGAAAGTCTGGCCCTGCAGATTGATGACCGCGACGTCCGTGTTCTTCCACTTGGTCTCCAAAAAGCCCACTCCCACGCTGGAAGTGATGGCGTTGGAAGGACGGACGATGCGGTTAAGGCTAAGCATCTCGTGGTAGTCCTTCTGACGGAAGGCGTGGTCGCCTAAAGTGATGACGTCCACGCCGCCCGCCAAAAGCTCTTTGGCGATATCGACTGTCAGCCCGCTGCCGCCGGCGGCGTTCTCCGCGTTGGCAACGCAGAAGTCCGCTCCGTAGGTTTCCTTCAGCTTAGGCAGATGCTTTAAGAGGACGGTCCGGCCGCTGCGGCCGACCACGTCCCCGAACAGGATGATTCTCATTTCGCGTATTCGACGACTCTGGTCTCCCTGACCACGCAGACTTTGATCTGGCCGGGGAACTGGACCTCGTCGGAGACTCGCTTGGCGATGTCCCTGGCGATGACCAGCATCTTGTTATCATCGATAGAGTCCGCGTCAACGATGACGCGCAGTTCCCTGCCTGCCTGCACGGCGAAGGCGTTCTGGACGCCCTCAATCTCGCCGGCGATCTTTTCCAATTGTTCGATGCGTCTAAGGTAAGTGTCGTAAGCCTCGCTGCGGGCGCCGGGCCTGGCCGCGGAGATCGCGTCAGCCGCGCTGCAAAGGACAGCCATGCGGGACTTCGCTTCCGTTTCGTTGTGGTGCGCCGCGATCGCGTTGACGACCTTGTCGCACTCCTGGTAGTGGCGGGCCAATTCCGCGCCGATAGAGGCGTGCGGGCCCTCGACCTCGTGGTCAACGGCCTTGCCGATGTCGTGCAGTAGGCCGGCTCTCTTGGCGAGCGTCGGATCTTCTCTCATTTCGGTACTGAGGGCGCCCATGATCTTAGAGACCTCGATGGAGTGCGCCAGCAGATTCTGGCCGTAGCTCGTGCGGAATTTCAAACGGCCGACCAGCTTCACCAGTTCGGGATGCAGGCCGGAAATGCCAAGGTCTAAGCAGGCTTTCTGGCCGGCTTCCTCGATCTCCTGGTCGATCTCGCTTCTCACAGTGTTCAGGACTTCCTCGATCCTGGCCGGGTGGATGCGGCCGTCCGCGATCAGACGTTCCAAGGTGCGTTTGGCGATCTCTCTTCTGACCGGATCGAAGCCGGAGATGACGACCGCATTGGGCGTATCGTCGATCAGGATCTCCACGCCGGTCTCCTGCTCGAGGGCTCTGATGTTGCGGCCCTCGCGGCCGATGATGCGGCCCTTAAGGTCGTCGGAAGGAAGCGAGACGGAAGCGACCGTATTCTCGGCCACATATTCGGAAGCACAGCGCTGGATGGCTCTGGCGATGATGTCGCAGGCGACGGAATGGGCCTGCTCCTCGGCTTCCTGCTGACGGCGGCGGATAAGGTTCGCGGCGTCGTACTCGACTTCTCTTTCAAGCTTTTCCCTTAAGCTCTTGATGGCTTCTTCGCGGGAGAGGCCCGCCACGCGCTGCAGGGCGGCTTCCTCTTCCTGGATCAGTTTTTCTATTTTCTCTTTGCTGAGGTCTATCTGCTTGCGTTCAAAAACGAGCTTAGCCCTGTCGTTTTCCAAGGCCTGCTCTTTCTGCTCGATCTGGTCGGCGCGCTTGTCGCAGGCGGCTTTCTTCTGCTCGATCCTCTCCTCTTCTTTCTTCAGTTCGCGCCTGGTTTCCTTCGTGCTGTTCTCGAAGTCGAGGCGCATTTTATGCTCTTTGTCTTTCAGTTCCAGATCGCTTTCCCTTTTGAGCTGATGGGCCTCTCTTTTCGCCTTCTCGATCAGCCTTCTGGCCTCGTCTTTCACTTTGTTCTCCCTTGAGCGCTCCTTGGCTTTATGGATGGCGCTTAAGATGATCGCTCCGAGAACGAAGCCTACTACTGCCGCAGCCGCGATCAGAATTAACGTTTGCGTTGTCAGCTGTTCCATGTCTATGTCCTTATATATGTTGATTAATATAGATCTCCCCTGGCGATATTACTAGGTCCAGGGCCCTGTCCCACTCTTCAGTCGGGATCCTGTCCGCTATTTGGCAACTAAACGCCACGCCGGCTATCGTATCCCCGGCGCGCCGGAAAGCGCGGAGCCTTTCCAGCGTTCTGTCGTAATAGCCCCCGCCCTGGCCTAACCTTCGACACCCCCGGTCGAAGGCTACGCCGGGCAGAAGCCAGAGCGTATTGGAACATTCCTTTTCGGGATCCCAGAGAGGAAGATCCTCCCTTGGCTCCCTTATCCCGAAGGAACCTAAACTGAAATACTCTTCAGCAAGTCCCTTCACTTCCCTGAATATAAGATCTTTCCCCCTGACGACTGGAAGCACGAGCTTCTTTCCGTCAGCAAGAACTTTCTCATTCAATTCTGTCAGATCAAGTTCAGAGCCCAGGGCCATGTAAGATACGATGACGCCTGCCTCTTTATAACCTGTGCTTTCAATGATCCTGCCGATCACGCGCCGCGTTTCAGAGCTTCTTTCTTCCTTCGTCAGCGCCTTTCTCTCTGCGCGCATTTTCGCGCGCAGCTCTCCTTTGAGAACGCCAGTTGGACAATCTTTCATTGATTCTCTCTTCCGCGCCGAAACGGGTCGGCTTGTAGTAAAGTTTTTCAAGGGGCATGTATTCCTGGGCGGCGGAAAAATGTCCCTCGGCATTGTGACTGTATTCGTAGCCTTCCCCGTGGCCAAGCTCCTTGGCGCCCTTGTAATGGGAGTCCTTCAGGTGGTCCGGCACTTCCAGGGTTATGTTCTCGGCAACGTCCTTCCAGGCCGCCTCGAGCCCCATGTAAGCAGCGTTGCTCTTCGGGCAGCAGGCAAGGTAGGTGACGACGTGTCCGAGGTTGATCCTCACTTCCGGCATGCCGATCCTTTCGGCCGCCTGGTAAGCCGCCATCGCCAGAGGCAGCGCCAAATAATCCGCGCAGCCGATGTCCTCGCTCGCGAAGATGACCATGCGGCGCGCGATGAACCTCGGGTCCTCGCCGGCCTGCAGCATCTTGGCGAGCCAGTAGAGCGCGGCGTCCGGATCGCTTCCCCGCATCGATTTGATGAAGGCGGAAATGGTGTCGTAGTGGCCGTCGCCGTCTCTATCGTAGAGCAAAACTTTCTTCTGCAATGAGGCCTCGGCATCCTTGATGGTGACGTTCACTCTGCCCTTCCCGTCGGGCTTGGTGGTCGTAGCCGCCAATTCCAGGGCGTTCAGCGCGACACGGGCGTCGCCCTCGCAGCGCTGGGCCAGAAAAGCCAGCGCGTCGGGTTCGACCGTAAGGTCCATCTTGCCTAGTCCCCTCTCCTCGTCATTCAAGGCTCTTTCCAAGACCGCCAGGATGTCCTCCTTTTCGAGCGGCTTGAACTGGAAGATGCGGGAGCGGGAGAGCAGCGCGTTGTTCAGCGCGAAATAAGGATTCTCGGTCGTCGCGCCGATAAGGATAAGCGTGCCGTTCTCAACATGCGGCAATAAAACATCCTGCTGCGCCTTGTTGAAACGGTGGATCTCGTCGAGGAAAAGCACCGCGCCAAGGCGCCCGGCCTTTCTCCTGGAGCGCGAGAAATCGACGACGTCCCTGACGTCCTTGACGCTGGAAGCGACGGCGGAAAGGCGGCAGAAAGGCCGCTTCGTCGTCAGAGCGATAACTTCCGCCAGAGTCGTCTTCCCGCAGCCCGGAGGGCCGAAGAAGATGGCGGAAGAGAGCTTGTCGGCAAGGATCGCGCGCTCAAGTAGAGAGCCTTCGTAGATGAGATGCTTCTGTCCGGCGATCTCAGATAGATCGCGGGGGCGCATACGGAAGGCTAAGGGAGCGTTGGCGGAATCGGCGTTCTCAACCAGATTGAGAGCGGGATCGCCGGGGATATCTCTTTGTTCCGCAAAGGAAAAAAGTTCAGGTTCGTCAGTCATTTATAAAAATTTCGGGGGACTGACCGGAACGAGTTGAAAAATGGGGCCCTGCTGGTGCCGTAGATACTTAATGGTCTAAACTCAGAATTCTAAGAATAAGGCTTGCAAGATTTTAAGGCTTCCCGCTCGAAGACGGGCCTGCACAACCACCTTGTACTCGCCCCTTTACAATTGCGAATGTCAGTTCAGGCTCTTTTTGGTATGTTAGCGAACACCGCAGGGTAAAACTCATTTCAAAATTCCAATTTCAATTTCATTCCGGCCCGAGGGCCATATATATTCAAACTCTTTACGAGACTGCAAACATTATAGCAAATTCAATTCAATATAGCCAACGCCAGCTTGTGCAGGGTGGGGGGCCCAGCAAGGCAGGAATCTGCTCCCACCGGATCCTGGCCTTCCCAGCCCGTGATGACGCCGCCCGCTCCCCTGATGACGGGAATAAGCGGCAGGATGTCCCAGGGGTTCATCTCCGCGTCAGACATGACCGCCGTCAGGCCGCCCGCGATAAGGGCGTAGCCGTAGCAGTCGCCCCACATCCTGAAGATCTTGCCCTCATCAATGAGAGCGTCGAATTTAGGCCGGCTTTTCAGGCGGGCTATGTCGCATATGTCCGTCGTTAAGATAACAGCCTCCTTGAGGCTCTGGGCGTCCTTAACGCGCACCGGGACTCCGTTCAGCTCCGTCACAGTATTGTCGCCGAGGTAAACTTCGCCGCGCATCGGAAGGCCGATGGCGCCGAGGATCGGTTTGCCGTCCTTTAGGAGCGCGATGAGCGTGCCGAAAAGAGGAGAGCCAGAGACGAATGACTTCGTGCCGTCGATAGGATCCAAGACCCAGGTGTACTCCGCCTTTTCGCTCACGCCGAATTCCTCGCCCAGGATCGCGTGGCTCGGGAAATTTTTGGCGATCATTTCCCTCAGCATCATCTCAGCCTTGCGGTCTATTTCCGTCACCGGGCTCTTGTCCTTCTTCTCCTCGACGTGGTAGGCGCGGGAATTGAAGGCATCCCTGATGAATGGCATCACGACCTTCAGCATCGCCTTGACAAAATCTTTGTATTGGTCCAGTTCCGTCATAGTATGACCTCTAAGAGTTCGATGAAGAGCCTGACGCCGTAGCCTGTCGCGCCCATAGGATTGTAGCCTTCCGTGGAGGGACGCATGCCCATGCCCGCGATGTCAACGTGAGCCCAGGGAACAGAAGGCGCGAATTTCTTAAGGAAGAGCGCCGCGGTGGAAGAACCGGCCGGGCGTCCGCCGCCGTTCTTAATGTCGGCGACGTAGCTCTTCAAAAGTTTCTCGTAGCCTTTGTACATCGGCATCTGCCAGAGCCTTTCGCCGGTCTTTTCGCCGGCCGCCTTCAATGCGATGGAGAGCTTTTCGTCCTCGCAGAAAAGGCCCGCCGCCTCGTACCCTAAGCAGGTGATGATCGCGCCCGTCAAAGTCGCGATATCGACAACAGCTTTCGGCTTGAATTCGCCGGCTCTTAAAAGACCGTCCGCCAGGATCAGCCTGCCTTCCGCGTCAGTAGATATGATCTCGACTGAGACGCCGTTCTTGTATTCGATGACGTCGCCCGGCAAAAGCGCGTTGGGGCCCGGCATATTGTTGGTCGCGGGAACTAAGCCGACGACGTTCTGCTTCACTTTCAGCGCGGCCGCCGCGTAGAGCGTGCCGATAACGCTTGCGCCGCCGTGCTTGTCCATGCGCATCGCTTCCATGCCGTTGCTTCCCTTGATCGAGATGCCGCCCGTGTCGAAGGTCAATCCCTTGCCGACGAAGACGACCGGCGCTTCCTTTTTATTTTTGGCGCCCTGCCAGACGAGCTCGATGAAGCGGGCCGGCTGCGTGGAGCCTTTGTTGACAGCCAATAGTCCGGCCATATTTTTCTTCTTGATATCCGCCATCTCCAGCACGCTGACCTTCAGCCCGAAGTGCTTCAGGCTCTTGGCGACCTGGGAGAGACGCTCGGCGTTGATGGTGGAGTGCGGAGCGTTCGCCAGTTCCCTGGCCAGGATCACGCCTTCGCAGATCGTCTGCGTTCTCTTCAAAAGCGGCTTCACTTCCTTCGGGTCTTCCGCCGTGATGAAGCAGATCTCCTCAAAGGGTGTTCTGATGCGGGGCGTGAAGTCCGCCTTGTATTCGTAGCCGCGCAGCAAAAAACCTTCCAGGGCGGCCGTCGTCGCTTCTTTTTCTATGATCTCGTCGCTCCGGAAAGGCAGGACGCGGAATTTCTTGACGTCCAGTTTCGCGAGAGAATCGCCGGCGGAGACCGCGGCTCTTCTTATGTCCTCAAGCTCCAAAGTTTCGACGCTGCCCAGACCGCAGAGCAGGAAGCGGCCAACTTCGCCTTCCGTGTAAACGGTCACAGTTTCCCCCGCTTCGCCTTTGAAATCCTCCCAGACTTTTTTGGTCAGGGGGAAAGTCTTCTTGGCTTCCGGCAAAAGTTCTTTGGTTAAAAACACGACCGCGGCTTCATTGGGGGCGCCGTCTTTAGTTTTCAAACAAGTGATCTTTAATTCAGCCATAATTTTATCTCCTTAATTTTTTAGGCGGTCCTCTTGAGACTGAGCTCGATGAGGGCTTCCAGTATTGTTTTACTTTTTCCTATCTTCGCGTCTTTCAGCGCGGCCTTGGCGTTCCTGGCCAAAGTTTCCGCGCAGGCGTTTATTTCATTCCTTATGCCTTTCGTTTCCAAAAGGCCTCTCACGTATTCCACTTCCTTCGCTCCGATATTGGGAGCGCCGAAGATCTTTTTCAGTTTCGCTTTCTCCTCTTTCGTCGCGGAGGCGAACAGCTTTTGCGTAAAGAGCGTTTTCTTGTTCTCCCTGATGTCGGAGCCAATCGGCTTGCCGAGCTTTTCCGCGCTGCCGAAAAGGCCAAGCTCGTCGTCCTTGACTTGGAACAGCACGCCCAAGTTCAGGGCGTAATCGCTAAGCGCGGACAAGAGTTTAGGAGAAGCGTTGCCAAGCATGGCGCCCGTAATGAGCGGCACAATGAAAGTGTAGCCCGCCGTTTTCCCTTCGTAGAGCGCGACGATGCGCTTCTCGTCCGGCATAGCGGCAGCGCCGGAGAGATAAGTGTCCTCCATCTCGGCGGCGCCCACCTTGGCGAACTCTCGGCCCCAATAGACCGTAACATTGCTTTTCTTTTTAGGCGCGCACTTCGTTTCGTTAAGCAGAGCGAACGTCAGCATCAAAGCGATGTCGCCCAAGCAAATGGCCAGCGCTTCCCCGGTCTTTTCGGCGTTGGCAAATTTAGCCTTTTTCAGTTCCTCTCTGAAGGCGCAGTGCGCGGAAGGCTTGCCTCTTCTGACATCGTCCTCGTCGATGATGTCGTCGTGCATAAGGATGCCGGACTGGAAAAGCTCGATGGCCGCGGCCGCCGGGTACAGGCCCTCAATGTCGGCTCCGGCCGCCTCCGCGCCCAAAAGCACCAGGTTTCCCCTCAGGCACTTTCCGCCTTTGGTGTAGGCAATAAGCCTTTCCGGAAGGTCGTCCGTCCAGGGAAGCTTGAGCAGCGCCCTGACGTCCTTCCTCAGAAGGAACTCTTCCAGCGTTTCTATGATGCGTTCTTTCCTTGCGGCAAAGAGCGACTTCAGATCATTTTTCATTTTTTGCGTTTTGACTTTTTCTTATCTTGACGTAAGTCTTGTAAATATCGCCGGCGATCGGCGCGGCGTCCGTGCCGCCACTTGTCGCGTTCTCGACAACGATGGCCATGGCCACTTCCGGCTCCTCGAAAGGCGCGTAGGAGGCGAACCAGGCGAAAGTCTTTTTGCCCAGCATGGCGGAGCCCGTCTTTCCGCAGATCGTGATGACCGGGACTTTCGCTCTTCTTCCAG
>JAFSWV010000157.1 GCA_017444325.1 bacterium
AATAAATAAGAAAATAATTTATTCTAAAAACAACCACTTTTTGTCCTATGAAAAAATTATTGCTCTGCGCCATTTTCCTGGCCGCGCTAATTTGCGCCGCCGATGACCTTGTTTATTCCTGCGGCTTTGAACCCGAGGAAGGTTTCACTCTCGGACCTGTCGTTGAACAGGAGGGCTGGAACGTCATAGACAGCCGCCACAGCGACGCAGCCATATTTGACGTCACCAACAAGACCGAGCTCGTGAAAAGCGGCAGCCAGGCCCTCACCATGCGCACCTTGAGACTGGAAGGCTCAGATGCCGACGAAAGACCTTTCGTCGGCATCAATTTCGACATTGATGGCGGCGTGGAAAACAAGTACGTCATATTGTCCGGCGACTTTCTCTATCCTGCCGGCAAAGACAGCTGGGTAAAGCTGAATTTCGCCGACTCCAGGGAATACGCCACCCTCGTCGCCTACAACAGGGACGGCTATCACAGCGTAAAACTCGCCTACACCGACCTCATAGGGGGCGGCCATAAGGAGGAAAAGATCGCTGAGATCCCCGACGACACTTTCTGCCACCATGAGCTGGTCGTCGATCCCACGCACAAGATGATCATAAGCGCTTCCATTGACGATCATATCCTTACCAACACCGCCACGAGGATGATGGGCTATTACAAGAACGATTCGTCCAAGGAACCCATCCCCAACCGCATCGCCCTGGAATGCGACCTGAGCTGCGACAACCTCAAGATAGAGACCAGGCAGGCCGAAACCAAACCGGCGGAACTCATGCTCTCAAAAAGCGGACTGTATGTTGACAAGAGCTCGGACAGCGCCACTTTCAACATCATGAACGCGGGCACCTCGCCCTTCGATTACACGATCACAACCGACAACGAACCGGAATGGCTCACCATAGAGCCCGCCTCTGGGACCTGCACCGCCTCGCAAAAAGTCACGCTTAACATAAACCGGGAAGGCATGACCGACCGTTATTACAAGACTCTTATCAAGGTGAGCAGTTGGTCCGCCGGAACGAAAACTCTCTATCTTGGCGTGGCCAGCGGAAACGTCCTTATGGAGGAAAATTTTGAAGAGCCCTATATAATTCCTGGCGAGATAACCGGCCAGGGCGCCTGGAACGGCAAAAAAGACGACAGCTACGGCAAGCTCTACAACGAAATGATCGTGACCAATGTTAGTTTCGGCATCGACGGCTCCTGCGCCCGCATCATAAGAGCCGGCGGTTACGACGGCTACACCTGCCCCGCCAAAGCCGACAAGGGCTGCTGCGTGAAGGTCAGCCTCAAACTTTACGCCGGCTCCGAACACGACTGCGAAAGGTTCGCCATTAAAGAGGCCTACTGGAGCAACTGCGCTCAGTTTGAGTTCAAGCGCGAAGAAGGCCGCCTTTATCTTTACAAATTCAACGACGCCAATAAAAACGCGCTGGCTGGCGATTACAGCGCGCCCCTTGACACCTGGATCGACTTCAGCTTCACCATGGACTACACTTCCTATGTTCTGAAGAGCGTAACTTTCGGCAACCTGACGACCAACTACGCGGAAGGCTTCGCCCTTTGGGGCAGGCCCAATGACCGCGTTGATCCCGTTGAAAGATACGAAACTTTCGCAATCGGCGCCGGAGGAAGCAGTACGGTTGACGCCAATATCTTCATCGATGATCTTAGGATTGAGCAGACGGAAAGAGAGATCGACGACGGCAAGCTCGCCGTTTCAACTGATACGATCTACGCTGAGAGAACGGATGATTCCGCCACCTTCCAGATCAGGAACACCGGCACCGTCTCCTTCGATTACACGGTGAGCGCTGACGACGCTCCGGAATGGCTCAATATCGAACCCGCCTCCGGCAGCTGCGTGTCTCCCCAAACGGTCACGCTCTCCTTTAACAGAAGCATCATGACAAACGGCTACTACAGGACCTTCGTGACCGTGGACGCCGGGGACGCCGGCACCAAACAGATCTATCTGGCCGTGCCCAACGGCAGCGTCGTCATGTACGAGGATTTCGAGCTCCCCTATATCCAGCCCGGCGAAATAACCGGCCAGGGACTCTGGGACGGCAAGAAAGACGACGGCTACGGCCAACCTTACAACGAGATGATCGTGACCAACGTGGACTTCGGCTACGACGGCGCCTGCGCCCACCTCTTCCGCGGCAACGGCTGGGACGGCTACACGCTTAAAGCCAAATGCGACAAGCAGGCTCTTGTCAAAGTTTCCATGATGCTGTATTTCGGCACGGAAGCCGACACAGATTCTTTCTATATCCGCGAGAACTACTGGGGCAACTGCGCCCAGTTCCAATTTAAGCGCCACGAAGATCATTTCAACCTTTACAAACTGAACGAAGGCGAGAAATATGCACTTGTGGGTGAGCACGCCGAATTCTTAGACGAATGGGTCCCCTTCTCCTTTACCCTGGACTACCGCGCTTACAAGCTGACCAGCGTCACTTTCGGCGACGAGACCGTGGACTTCCCGGAGGGCGTCACCCTCAAAAACGCCCCCAACGACTTCGTCAAACCTGTTGAGAGATTCGAATACTTGGCCATGACGGCCGGCGGAAGCGAGACTGTTGACGCCATGGTCTATATCGACAACATCAAAGTCGAGCAGATCGACAGGCCGGCCGTGGCCGCGCCCATCTGGACAAGCGTCATCAGCGTCGGCGAAGAACAATCCAGCATAACGAACAGAATTGACAACCTCGGCAGCCTCGATTTCAACTATGACCTGAGATTCGTAGGCCAAACCAAAGGCCTCTCCGCCGATCCCGCCAGCGGCACCATCTCGCAATCCGGCAACGCCATCGTTAAGCTGGACCGCTCTGTGATCGACGACGGATTCTTCCGCACGTATCTCATCATGGATTACAAGGCCGTGGACGGCGTCAACTCCGGCTCCATCACGTCGTTCGTGACGTACTGCCAGGGCGGCTGGTTCTACACCACGGAATTCGAAGGCATGACCTACAAGCCCGGCTTTGTGAACGGCCAGGACACCTGGAGCGCCTACACCTGGGGAACGGCCGCTCCCAGCGTCACCGTCTTCAACGGCCTGCAGTGTCTTTATTTCCCCTATGACTCCACAGCCACCTCCACTATGCTCGTTCCGGCGGAAACTCGTTACAGAACAAGCCTGCGCTTCTATTTGGAGAAAAACGATAATCCTTACGAATTGGATTTGTGCGCGAAAAACACCAAAATAGGAAAAGACGGCAACCTGCGCTTCTGCGTGGTTTATGAACCGAAAGACAACAAAGCCGTTGTCGGCTACAAGAACTACGGCGACGACGAGGTCTACGAGCTTTGCGAGGCGCCCATGGAGCAGTGGAATGAGCTCTCCTTCATTCTTGACACGGACGTAACCAGGTGCTGTGCTGATTCCTTAACCTTAAACGACTTCACCACCAACTTCTACGAAGGGCAGGTGGTGCTGGATCCCTCTTACGACAGCGCGGTGCTGAACCAGTTCTTTATCTCGGCCTACTGCCTCATAGAGGATGACCATGCCGGCGTTTACGTTGACAACCTTGTCCTCTGCGACGCCAATGTTCCGGAACCGCTTGGCATTTCGCTTGTGCTTTTCCTGGCCGCCTTCCTTTTCATCAGAAAGCGATAAACCAAAAATGAAAACTAAAAAACTTCTT
Source organism: bacterium (assembly GCA_017444325.1). Classification (GTDB taxonomy): domain Bacteria; phylum Auribacterota; class UBA3054; order UBA3054; family UBA3054; genus UBA3054. Next base: position 3,667 of record JAFSWV010000157.1, read on the forward strand.
CTCACGTTTTTGGCTTTAGCCATCAACACCTGCCTTTTCGCGGATACCGAGATCCTGAAGATCGGTTTCGAGGAAGCGGAAGGCTATGCGCTCGGCAAAGTGATCGGGCAGAAAGGCTGGACCTCCACGGACAGCCGCCACAGCCCGCAATCGATTTGTAACGTCACAAACAGGGCTTCCATCGTCAAAAGCGGGAGCCAAGCCCTCTGCCTGAGAGTTGACGGCGACAAAAAGCCTTTCCTGGGCCGCTCCTTCACTTATTCCGACAGCCTGGAAGGCAAGTATGTCGTGATGTCCGGCGACTTTTTAAGCCCGCAGGGCGGCGACAACTGGGTGAAGTTTCTCTGTGAGAATGAAAAGGAAATGGCCACCATCGTCGCCAGAAATTCCGGAGACGAGCACACGATCTCTCTGGACTGTTACAACATCCTGACCGCAAAAAACTATTCCCTGCCTCTGGGCTCCTATCCCGCCGACACCTACTACACTTACAAGCTGACTGTCGATCCCGCCCGCAAGCTCATCGTCAAATTCGAGCTCGACGACAAAGTCTGGACGAATACGGACACACTGGTGATGGGCTACAACCATTACACCACCGCCAGCAAGCCGAAGCCTTTCCGCTTCGCCCTGGAGTGCGATGTCTCCGCCGACACCCTCTCCGTTGTCATTACGGACGGCAACACCGGACCAGCGGAACTTATGGTCACGCCCAACGCCCTGTCCCTTGGTAAAGCCGCCAAAAACGGCTCTTTCACTGTAATGAACAACGGCGGCGGTTCTTTTGATTTCAACATCACCTGCGAAGATTCTCCGGAATGGCTCTCAGTGTCGCCCACCAACGGGACCTGCACGGGCAAAGTCGATATCAAGGCCAACCTGGACCGCACCGTCATGACGGACGGCTACTACCGGGCGGTCATAAAGATCGACGGCGGCACGGCGGGAACGAAATATCTGACCTTGGGCGCGGCTTCCGGAACTGTCCTTCTGTATGAGAACTTCGAGGCTCCCTACAGAAGCGTAGGCGAGATAACCGGGCAGGGCGGCTGGGCCGGCAAGCGCGACGACGGCTACGGCAAGATCTACAACGAGATGCTCGTGACCAACGTCAGCTACGGCTTTGACGGCGCCTGCGCCTACATCAAGAGGGGCGACGGCTGGGACGGCTACACCTGCGACGTCAATGCCGAGAACCAAGCGGTGGTCAGAGTCAGCATGAAGATCTACAAAGGATCCCTGGGCGACGAAGATTCCTTCACGATCCATCAGGATTACTGGTACAATTCCGTGCACATGTGGTTCTGGCGCTACCAAGACCACTTCTACATGTACAAGATGAACGACGACGAGTCTTATGCGCTGATAGGCGCCTACGAAGCGCCCCTGGATACTTGGCTCGACCTTTCCTTCACCATCGATTACCGCTCCGCAAGACTGATCGCCTTCACCCTCGGCGATTACGCGACCAACTATGTGGACGGCATCCCCATTAGGAACAGGCCGGGCGGAACAGCCCCAGCCACCAACTACACTAAGTTCGGCGTCAACTGCGGCGGAGAGGAGACAGTGGACGCCATGCTCTTAATAGACAATCTGAAAGTCGAGCAACTGGAACGCGAACCGTATGCCATTCCGCAATGGTCCAATTCCCTCTCCTTCGGCGACGACCTTACCTCTGTCACCAACAAGATCTACAACAACGGCAGCAAGAAATTCAAAGCTACCTTCAGCGTTCTCGACTATCCCGACAACCTGAAGCCTAAATCCGCCACCGCCACCGTAACCTCCACCGGGAACCTCGTGCTGAGACTTACCAGGACGGGACTGGAGGACGGCTTCTACCGTTCCCGAGTCGTGATGGATTACGCCGCCAGCGACGAAACGAACTCCGGCTCCCTGACTTCCATCGTCACCTTCGCCAAGGGCGGCTGGTTCTACGCCACGGAATTCGAAGGCTCCACCTACCGCCTGGGAGACCTGAACGGCCAGGACACCTGGAAAGCTTCCTCGAACTCCGGCAAAGCGCCCGGCATCTCTTTGGTTGACGGAGCGCAGTGTCTTTCCTTCAAAAATGACGGAACTGCCGTCTCAAGCTTGAGGATCGCCCCGGGCACGAAATACCGCGCCTCGCTGCGCTTTTATATGAAGAGCATCGAGCACAATTATGCCTTGCGCTTTACCGCCAAAAACGAAAAGGTCCAGAAAGAACACTCAGATTCCGAGGGCAACTTCCCGCTCTATATCCTTTGCGATCCCGAGCGTCAGGCCGCCTTGGTCTGCCACAAAAACAGCGGAGAAAATGAGTATCTGGAACTTGCCGAGGCTCCTCTGGACCAGTGGAACTCCCTTGCCTTCGAAGCGGACATGGACGTCTCCGCCTCCTGTGTGAATTGGCTGTCCGTAAATGATTTCACAACCAACTTCATTCCCGGAGAAGTCGTTTTCGATCCGAATTATGACGAACAGGCTTTGGATCAAATTGAGATCTCCGCCTGGAATTATGACGAAGAGGAAGGCGTGACGACGGTCGCCGCCAGCGTAGACAACCTCGTCTTCTGCGACTCGACGCTGCCGGAACCCGGCCTTCTCGCTTTGCTTCTGCTTCTGCTCTTCCAAAAAAAACGCAGTTGAGTAATCTCCAAAGCAAACAAAAAGGCGGGCAATTAGCCCGCCTTTTCGTTTTTAGGCGCCTTTTAAAGTTTACCCGATAACTGTATCGACCCAGCCCTCGGGGCCCTCTATTTGGCCCATCTGGATGCCTGTTAGGGTATCGTAGAGTTTCTGCATAAAGGGGCCCATCTTCTCCATGCCGCTGGGGAAGCAGATCTCTTTGCCGTGATCGACGATCTTTCCCACCGGAGAGATCACCGCCGCGGTGCCGCAGAGACCGCATTCCGCAAATTCGGGAACTTCAGAGAGCAAAACTTCCCTCTGCTCGACTTTCATGCCGAGATATTTCTCCGCCACCACCATCAAGGATCTGCGGGTGATGGAAGGCAGGATGCTGTCGGACTTCGGCGTCACGAAGGTGCCGTCCTTCGTGATAAAGATGAAGTTGGCGCCGCCGGTCTCCTCCACCTTCGTCCTGGTGGCGGGATCTAAGTACATATTCTCAGCGAAGCCTTCCGCATGCGCTTCCATGCCGGCGAAAAGGCTCATGGCGTAGTTCAATCCGGCCTTGATGTGTCCGGTGCCCCTGGGGGCCGCGCGGTCGTAATCGCAGACTCTCAGAACGATGGGTTTGGCGCCGCCTTTGAAGTACGGTCCGACAGGCGTGCAGAACATCCTGAACTCGAACTCGTCCGCCGGCTTCACGCCGATGACGGAATTGCTTCCGATCATGAAGGGACGGATGTAGAGAGTCGCGCCGCTGCCGAAGGGCGGAACATAATCTTTATTAGCCTTGACAAGGGCCCTCACGGCCTCAACAAAGCGGTCTTCGGGGAAAGGAGGCATCACAAGACGCCTGGCGGATTCAGCCATGCGCTGAGCGTTAAGATCAGGCCTGAAGCTCACTATGCGGCCGTCCTTGGTAGTGTAGGCCTTCAAACCTTCGAAGCAGGCCTGGCAGTACTGGAAAACGCAGGCGCATTCGTTAAGGGTTATGGAATCGTCGGTCACAAGTTTTCCTTCGTCCCACTTTCCGTCCTTGTAATAAGAGACGTAGCGGTAGTCGGTCTTCATGTAGGAAAACCCTAATTTGCCCCAATCGATGTCTTTGCTCATAATATCTCCTTTATTTTATTTTTTTCTCAAAACAAAAATCGCAAGCGCCATGAATAAAAGGCCAGCCAAAGGCTCCGGCACGGAGTTGTCATGGACGACGATGTTGTCGAAATAGAAAGGCGCAACCGTAGCTTCCTCCTCCTCGCTGTCACCTTCCACCCTGATGGTGAGATTGCTAACGGCACAAGTGTCGTATTCGGTTTTCAAGAAGATCGTCCCTTCCGGAAAATCCTCGTGATAATCGCCGAAAGTCACGCTGAGAACTTCGTTCCTCTCCAGATCGGTGTCAAGGCTGAAGGAAAATTCCTGCCATTCGCCATAGGGCGCCGTGGCCAACATTGTGAAATTGTCATCATTGGCGGGAATATAGCCCAGGACGGCGCAGCGAAGCGCCTTGTCGCGGCAGATATAAAAAGGCAGATAGCCCGTATCGTCGATAAAGGAGACCTTGGCATAACCTTCGTCGTCGCCTTCCTCAACATAAAAAAGGCTCTTGAAGGTGAAGGCGCTCTCCGCCGGCACGAAGCAGGATGTCTTGATAAAGCCTGCTCCCGGCAATTTTGCGCACTGTCTGCCTTCCTTTGAAGTGACGATCGGAGCTTCTTCAGGTTTGTCTGACCCTGCCAGCCAGGTATCCTGGCCGCGCAGATTGCCCATCTGATAGCCTTCGCCCTCAAACTCCGTCGTATAGTACCAGCCGCCTTTGGCGAAGGTGAAAAGGGATGTGATGGATCCTTCTCCGCTGCCGGAAGTGGCTTTGTAATCCATAACCACCCTGGTGCGGTAGAAGCCGTCATCCAGATCGCCTGTTCGAAGGTCGAAACCAAGGACTCCGCTTGTTCCGATCCTCCCTGTGGCGGGCTGGGGAACGAGATTGCTTGGCAGGTCGAGCACGGTAAGCGTGTATTTGAAAGCCCTGCCGCCGGCGTTAAAAACAGGAACTTTTACGCTTTCCTGGGTGGGATCCAAAGCGACGATGGGGTCCAACAGAGGAACGGGCTCTTTAGGTCTTTCCAGTTCGACGACCAGTATGTCGTCAACGAGGAGGTTGGCGTCCGTCACCTCGCTGCTGCCGCAGACAAAAGCCAGCGTGTTTAGAGTTTCGTACCTGTTCGTTGAGTTATGCTGCGTATAAAGCTCAAAGCCGGAAGTGAAATTGGTGCTGAAATCGCCCAGGGAGAATTCCGTCAATCTGTAAAGCCTGAGGTCGATCGTGAAGGAGAAATCAAGCCAGGTGTCGAGCGGGAACTGGTAGTCCCCGGCGACAGCAAAGCCTTTTCCGTCGTTGAACTTGTAAAGATAGAAAGCGTCCTCGTAGCGCCAGAAATAAAACTCGTAGAGGAAGTCCCACCATCCGTTGCGGAAGAAGAAGGAATCCTGGCTGGATTCAGAATCCTTTCTGATCTTCATGGAAACTCTGACCACCGCGTCTTTCTGGGAGGTCACCGGGCAAATGTAGCTGTTCCAGCCGTAAGCGTTCTTAATGAAACCGCATGGGCCGTCCACGCCGTAATCGACGTTGGTGACCAGCATGCAGTTGTCAGGATATCCGTAGCCGTCGTCCCTGATGCCTTCCCAGCCGTCCTGGCCGGTGATCTCGCCGGGATAAAGGGCGGGCGGATCGAAGGTGTAGGAGCAGATGGCGCCCTTACTTTGAACTTTCAAAAGGCAGACTTTGCTGCCGGCCGAACCGCCGTCTATAGTGACGTTGACGTAATAGACGTTGGTGTCCATGAGGGAACGGTCGAAATTGAAATTGAGAGCCGTGCTTTCCGCGAAAGTTCCTTCCGGATTCTTAATGGTCAGCCAATCCGGCTGCTCGTCGCAGTAAGCCCTGTAGGTCAGCTCCCCGCCGCCCATGTTGAAGAGCGACAGTTTTGCGGCGGTGGCTTTGCTGGCGACCAGCAGGGAAGTCGAAGCGATAGCCAATATCGGGCTGCCCTCCCTGTCTATCGATTCGACCTTGATATCGTCCAGACAGACGTTGGCGTCGGCATCGGTGACGATCGAAAAACTTTTGAGATTCTTGGAATCATCTTTTATCGGCACAAGGCTCACGTCGCTCTCTTTTCCGCCCACCGTAAGCTTATCCAGAATGCCGGCTCTGAAATCTATGGTGTAGGAAACGTCGAGCCACTCCCCCATGCTGAAGGAAACGTTCTTGATGTCATCGGGAACATTGGTGGCCTTGTCCTGAATAGAATCGACCCTGAAGGTCCCATCACTGTTCGTTTTGAAGCTCAGCTGAATGGGGCGGTTCCACCAGTCGCTGGCTATTTGCACCGCGGAAACGCCGGTGTCGGCGGGCCAGAAGAACTTGAAGGAAACCTTGAGCAGGCTGCCGTTGGGAGAAGCCGGAATGTTTTTCACTATGACGCCGTTCCAGCCGGTGGCTTTACCTATTTTGACGCATCGGCGGGAATGATAGTCCCCCACCGTCGCGACGTTGTCCTCGTGGCAGTAGCCGTCCGTAGTCCTGACGGTCCAGTTGTTCTGGCCCTGCAGGTCGCCCTCGGTAAAGCCTTCCTCAAAATCGCAAGCAAAATAGACTTCGGCGCCAAAAGCCGCCGAAACAAACATGATGGCCGCAAACAAAAGATTTCTTGACATAATTCCCTACTTATTTTTATTTAAAGTATCAGAAATTATAGCACATTTGGGCGCAAAAAAAGACCGGCGGTCGGTGATCCGACCGCCGGTCCTTTTATGCAGCCGTCACTGAACTCTTATTTTTTGCGGAGCAAAAGAGCCAGGGCCAGGAGCAGGCCGAAGACCGCCGGTTCGGGGACCGAGGGATCCCTGATGACGATCCTGCTCATGTACATGCCGGCCGGGTTGGCCACGTCGTGGCAGCCAATGGTGAACTTCTCGATGCGCTTGCCGTCGTAACTAGGCTCGAGCGGCAGTTCGCCGATGGCGAAGTTCGTCACAAAGTCGCCGAAGGTGATCTCGGTGACGCTGGCCACGTTGGGATCGGTGTCCATGGTGAAGC
>JAFSWV010000158.1 GCA_017444325.1 bacterium
CGGAATTCAAAAAGCTGGAGAATTATCTCTGCAACAACCTGACGCTCAACTTCGACTCGGAATTCCTGAAAAACTGCCCGAGGGAGCGCGTCATCGAAACGATCGATCTCGCCTCCGCTTTCAAGGGGACGTTCTACTTCAACTTCCCTGCCTCCGAAGCTGAGACAGTTGCTAACCTCATCAGATCCCTGGAACCAAACGGCAACCTGATCTTCCAATTCCAGGGCGAGATCGAGGAAAAGGAAAAGACCGCCGAGATCATAATTGAGCTTGCCAAACTCGGTCACAACATCCTCTGGGTCAAAAACGACCTGACGCCCATCTCCCAGCTCATCGCCATCAACCTTCCCAGGATCGTCTATAAGAACAAGGAAGCGAACATCGAGCAGCTTCTGCTCGACCTCCAGCCTTCTCTGGAAGCGGCGGTGCACGCCTGCCGCCAGAACCGCCTCTACGCCCAGGCCAACGGACAACTAAGGATGTCCGACATTCCGGGCTGCGAACTCATAGGTCTCAGGGAAGCCATCTCGGCCTTCTGCGGCCAGGACAAGGGTGAGGAAAGCTTCCGCATCTACTCCACGATCCTCAATACCTCAAGGGAGATCATCCACAGGCTGTCCGGCGCCTATTACTTCGACATTCAGCTCGTCACGGGCTACGGCAGAGATTTCGGCAAACGCTTCTCCGTTCTCGACGAACGCCTCTTCCCTGAGATCTTCGGCTTCCTGCCCTTCCATGACCCGGACGCCGAGGCTTTGCGCCACAACATTCCGCCTTACGCTCTGCTTGAAACGAATCAGGGCGACAGCCCTGAAGAAGTCCAAAACTGGCTGAAGACCGTGAACGCCGGCTGCGACAGCGGCTTTTTGCCCATTGCCGTTCCCGACCGCGAGCTTCTCATAAGCCTTTTCGACTACAACTTCGGCATCATGATAAAAGGCGAAAACGAAAGCGCAGCCCAGGACGAACGCCTCCTAGAGAACCGCGGACAAACCTCCCTCTTCTAATGGATCTGCCATTAATCGCCATCATTCCTTCCGCAGGAATTGCCTGCCGCATGGGCTTCGACAAGCTCACGACTCCCCTTTGCGGCAAAAGCGTCCTATCTAGAACGCTGGAAACTTTCCAAACGCTCGGCTTCGAAAAGATCATCGTTCCCGTAACACCCGGCAGAGTGGAAGAGTTTCAAAGACTGCTTGATCCAAAGATCACGGTTATAGTTGGCGGAAATTGCCGCGCCAAATCCGTACACAACGCTGTGGAAACTTTAAGCGATCTGGAAAACGCCATAGTGGTCATCCACGACTGCGACCGTCCCTTCGTAAAAACTGACATCATCCTCAAAACCATTGAGGAAGCCAAAACGGCAGTCGCCGCCATCGCGGCCGTTCCCTGCGCCTCCACTGTGAAAGAAGCAAACCAAGACGGAACCATCGCTTCCACTATCCCCAGGGAAAAACTCTATTTCGCTTCCACGCCCCAGACTTTCCAACTGAAAACCTTAAGGGAGGCCTACGCCAAACTCGACGCTTCGACAATTTGGGAAACGCTGACCGACGAAGCGATGATCCTTGAAAAGGCGAATCTCCCCGTCAGGATCTGCAGAGATTCAGAAGAGAATTTCAAACTGACCACCAGGAAAGACTGGGACTTCGCCGCCTACCTGCTCACTAAAAATGCTTGACATCCGCAGCGAGAACATAAAAGTTGAGACCGCCGTTCTGGTCCTGAACTGGCAGGGCGAAAAACTGATCAGAGACTGCCTAGACGCCCTGAGGGATCAAGACTACCAAGACTTCCTAACGGTAGTCGCTGACAACGCTTCCACTGACGCCTCGGTCGAGATCATCAGATCTGATTACCCGGACGTCCTTTTATACGACTTCAAGGAAAACTACGGCTTCGCACGCGGCAACAACGAAGCCATGGAGCTCCTCTTCCAGCGCTATCCCAATATCAAGTACATCGTCCTTTTGAACAACGACACGAAAGTCGAAAAGCAATGGCTCACGGAGCTTGTCTCCCTGGCGGAAAGCGATCCCAAAGCCGGATCGATCGCCTCGCAGCTGCTTTGCTGGGACGGCGAACACGAACCCGCTTTCATCGACTCCGCCGGCGACATGTTCTTCAAGCACGGCGTGGCCGGGAAAAGAGGCTACGGACAGCCCAGGGACACCTACAAAGACGACACGGGCGTATTCGGCGCCTGCGCCGGCGCGGCCCTCTACCGCGTCCAGGCCTTAAGGGAGACCGGACTCTTCGACCCCGACTTCTTCGCCTACAACGAGGACGTTGACCTCGCCTTCCGCTTAAGGCTGAGAGGCTGGGGCTGCCATTTCGCCCACAAAGCGGCGGTCTGGCACAGAGTCGGCTTCTCCACGACGAAATACTCTGACCGCGCCCTCTACTGGGCTAAGCGCAACAGCCTCTGGGTAGTCTGGAAAGACTTCCCCACCCCGCTTCTCTGGCGCTACGGGATAGGCATTTTCCTCTACGCTTTCCTATCCGACCTGCTTTGGACTTTCCGGGGCCGCCTTAGACCTATCTGGCAGGGCCGCAGAGACGCATTCAAGGCCAAAGCAAGGCTCAATGCCCAGCGCAAAGAGATACAGGCTAATTGCGCCGTCAGCGTTGACGAATTAAAGAACCTCATGATCCTGAAGACGCCCTGGATGGAGTCTATCCTCCGCAATCTGAAAGACCCCCGGGCCAAATGAGCCTTGACTTACAGAGGCCCTTTTTATATAATCTACTTCACCATTCTAAAAATGGTAATAAGAAAAAAGCACGGGCCGTTAGCTCAGTTTGGTAGAGCATCTGACTTTTAATTAGAGGGTCGCAGGTTCGAGTCCCGCACGGCTCACTTTTTTCCTAGAACATAAATATTTTGTCTCCATCGTCTAGTCCGGCCTAGGACACCGGGTTTTCATCCCGACAACAGGAGTTCGAATCTCCTTGGAGACGCCAAAATTAAAAGCGCGCCGCTTGGCGCGCTTTTTTTATTGCAAAGGCGGGAACAAAGCCGAGACCGCGTTTTGGAACGCTTCCGGCAAGGGCGCGGTGAATTCTATTTCCCGCTCGGTTATAGGGTGGCGGCAAATGAAGGACATGGCGTGGAGAAGCTGCGTTTCGATTTTGACTCCGCAAATATTCGCTTCTTTTTCCCGGCCGTAGAGTTTGTCTGCGACGACGGGATGACCGATGGCCGACATGTGCACCCTTATCTGGTGCGTGCGGCCGGTCTTGATCGCGACGTCAACGAGAGAAAGGCCGTCCTGGAAGCCTGGAACATAGGGCGCGCTGGCTTTGACGGTGAAACAGGAAAGCGAAGGCAGGCCGTCCATGCGGATCATCTGTTTCAGCCTTATGTGGGAATACTTGTTGTCGCCGATGGGAAGCGCGACTTCCCCTTCCCTTTCCGAAAAGACGCCGTGCGTCATTGTGCGGTAGACTTTTTTAACTTCGCGCTTTTCTATCTGGCAGGCCAGGTGCGTTCTAAATTTTTCGCTCTTGGCTAAAATCAAAACGCCGCTGGTGTCCTTGTCGAGGCGGTGGATCAAAGTCGGCCTGTAAGCGAGATCCTTGTATTTGGCGTGTACGGCATTCAGGAGCGTGTCGTAAAGATGCACGCCGGTCGGGTGCACGATGGTGCCGGGCTTTTTGTTGAGGACCAGGAGCGCCTCGTCCTCGTAGATGACGTCAAGGTCTATCTTGGCTTCGGAATGCTCCTGCTGGTAAGGAGAAATGTCGATGTGGAGCTTTTCGCCGAGAAGCAGGTAGCGCCCGGCCCTGGTGGGCTGGCCGTTCAGCGTAACAAGGTCGTCGTCGATCATCCTCTGGAAAAAAGCGCGCGAACGCCAGGGAAGCTTTCTCTTTATGAAGGCGTCAACGCGGCAGGGCAGGTCTTCCTCCTCCACC
>JAFSWV010000159.1 GCA_017444325.1 bacterium
GCTCCTCGACAATTTCCTAGACCGCGGGTTCCTCTACTGTATGTCGGCCAACAAAGAAAAAGCCGCCGAAATGCTGGACACTATATTGAAACTTGATCTCACTCCCGGTCAAAAAGAAGCCATGCTCTATGACTGGAGAGCTATTGAGCTTTACTACACCGCAGGCAGGGAAATGCCGGAGGAGGGGTATGAATAAATGGGCTAAAATAGGCTTGCTCGTTCTGGCCCTGCTTCTTCTGTACCCTGCGGTCCTTATCTACAGCGTGCCTTTCCAGTACATGCAGGAGATCTCGAACTACGACTCAGACGCTAACTTGAAGACCTGGGGCGTCATGATGCAGTTCATCAAGGAAGGCGACGCGCTGGTGATCATTCAGCCGGACGGGAACTATACCGTCCAGATCTATGAGGGCAAAGGCGTTTATTCCTTCCGTTATGTTCCCGTCTTGGCATTGCAAAAAGAGTTCGCCAATCTCATAAACGAATACGGCAGAGTCTGGGTCTTTGTTTACAACGGCGTTTTGGCTTCAGGCAGAGTTGTCGTTCCCGAACCTTACAGGGAGACGCTCGGCGAACAGTACCAGTCTTGTTTCACGCTTCCGCTTTTCTTCGGCGAAACGGTCTATCTTCAGCAGGACGACAAGGCGAAGATGGCCAGGGCGCTTTTCTCGCAGCAGCTTTTGAACTATATCTCCGATATTGCGAAAGAGGTTGACTACCGCGATCTGGCGGTCTTTTTCCAGAAAGCCGGGCAGTATGAGAACGCCAAGGAGGTCTTGGCCAGGGCGCTGACGCTTTTCCCAAACAGTTCCATGCTCTACAGGACGCTGGCGGAAGTTTACGTGGCTTCTCAGAACGTGGAGGCCTACGATGAGATCTACGAATGCAACCGCACGGCCAACGCTCTGACCAGGGCCGAGACAGGCAAGGCAAATCTCACCGCGCTTTTCCAAAACGCCATTTACACAGCCAGAAAAGGCCTTTACGAAAAGGCGCGCACGCTTTATTTCTCCCTGCTCTCCATTTTTGGTCACCAAGCCGACCCGGTTATGGAATCCCAGGTCAGGCGTTATTTCGTAAAGGACGTTCTGCTGCCGACCGGCGACACCAACGAGGCGATCTCCCAGCTTTTGGTGGACATCAACCTCGGCGCCCAGAACACAGAGTACGATTACAACATGCTTCTCGATATCCTGGACAAGTGCGCTTATTCCAACGCCGCGGTCTCTTTGGGCTACGGTTATTTCAAATCCACCAACCACCAGCATGTCGAGTCGGCCCTGCGTTACGGGCAGATGGCCATGAAATACGGAACTGAGGCACAGTTCAAAGAAGCCCTTGACCTTATCAGCGAAAGGAACCGCTACAATCCTTTGCTCATGGAAAAACTGAGACTGCAAAGGGAATGGTTCCGCGACTGGACCAACATGGCTTTAAGCAGAGGCTACATCCCCTTCCAAGGAGCGATCCACTGATGATCATTAGAAGACTTATTTCCGCTTTCGGCGCCGCATGGCTGCGTATGAAGGGCCTTAAAATAAAAAGAGGCCTGGTGCTTTACGGGAAGCCCATAACGCATCTGACCAAGGGCGGATCGATCATGCTCGGCGAAAACTGCGTCCTCTGCTCGAAAAGCGAGGCTAATTTCGCCGGCATCAACCATCCTGTCATATTGGCGTTGCTGCGTCCGGGCGCCAAGCTTGAAATTGGCGACGACACCGGCATTTCCGGCGGCTCTTTCTGCGCTGCCAAGAGCGTAACGATCGGCAAAGGCTGTCTTATCGGCGCAAATGCGCTGGTGACGGACTGCGATTTTCACGCGGTGAAGCCGGAAGGCAGAAGGCACAATTCCAATCCTGACGACATCGGCTGCGAGCCTGTAGTCATAGAAGACAACGTTTGGCTGGGCGCCAACGTTACCGTTCTGAAGGGCGTGACCATCGGCAGGAATACGGTAGTGGCGGCCGGCAGCGTTGTTACGAAAAGTCTGCCGCCTAATGTTGTGGCCGGAGGCTCACCCGCCAAAGTAATTAAAAGCTTGTAAGGAAAAATAGTGAATCCCTTTGTTCCAGTCATAGTCGCCGTTGGGGGATTAGCAGCCTTGTGGATGGCTTTGCGCCGTCCCTTGTGGCTTTTCTATTTCCTCATCTTCGTCTTGCTGGAACCAAGCAGATACCTTAGCTTGAGCAGTATTTCTCTCGGGCCGTTTTCCATCAAGGGTTATGAGATTTTCCTGCCGCTCATTTATTTCGCGGCTTATAAGCACAGGAAGCGCGCGCTTTCTGACTGCGTTCCCATCTTCATGCTCCTGTTTTTCCTGATGACCGTGGTGTCTCTTTTGAACGGTCTTAAGAACGGCTACGGCGCCGGCGCCTTCAACTATTTCAGGCCTTACGCTTCCATGTGGATAGCCGTGGCGATACCTTTGTTCTTCAAAAGCGTCGATGAAATGGACGGGCTGCTGCGTTTCTTCACGATTTGGGCTACGATCTTCATCATCGTGGAAATGGTGGCGCTGCAGACAGGCATAGGTTATTCTTTCGTCTATTCCCCCATCCGCGCTTCCTATAGTTCCCTGCTCTCCGATACCAGCTGCTCGAACATGGCTTTCATTTTCATTTATCTCTTTTCCATGTTCGACCTTGAGATGAAGCACGCCTTCCTTTACCTTGCGCTGATCGGTTTTTCCTTCATTTGTACGGTAATGAGCTCCGCGCGCGCAGTCTGGCTTGGCATGCTGGTCTCTATTGCGGGCTTTTTCGCTCTGGGCAGAGTGCGTTCCAAAATTTACCTTACCTTCTTTTCCATTTTGGGCATCATCGCGCTCTTCTTCCTCGGCTCGCTGTACATCGCCCGTTACGATATGACGCTCGCCGAGCGCTTGCCTACGCTTATCAATACGCAGGAGGGTACGGGACACTGGCGTATCATGGCCTGGCAGCAGACGCTGGAGGACATCAAGGCGCATCCTCTTATCGGCTGGCCGATGGGCAACGAGCCGCTTTTCTACGTTGAGAGCTCCGGTATCTTCTGTACCAACGCCACGCACAACGAATTTTTAAAGATCGCCCGTTATACAGGGCTCACCGGCCTTTTCTTCTTTTTGTGCCTTATGATCCAAACGCTAATAGACGGCTTCAAATACATAGTGACCAACAGCGGTGAAGATCAGAGGAAAATGCTGGCGCTTTTCCTGTGCGTAGTGTTTATTCTCGTCACATCCACTTTTTCCCAGCGCATAACCTCCATCGACATCTGCCCCTTCATCTGGGGTATTTTTGGTATGGTCTATCTTAAGCTCATAGAGGCTAAGGAGCGGAGAGGAGGATTGGCGCAATGAAGATCCTGATGCTGAACGCCAACATCATAGGCGTCGGGACCTACCACCGCGCCTTGTGGTTCGCAAGGATGTGCGCGGAGGCCGGTCACGAAGTGACCGTCTGCACGACGGGCCGCGCCAATTACTGGAAGAGAAATTTTCTCAGCGACCGTCCCAACGTTACGATCATAGAAGGCCCGAGGGCCGGTTTCGACCTCTATCCCGGCAATGGTTCCAACATCGATATTTTCTGGCGCACGCTCTATCTTATGATGGGCGGGTTCGACGTTATCTACACCTTCGAGTATCACCCCAATGTCTCCTGGCCGGTCTATCTTTGCCAAAAAGGCCGCAGGATGATCAACGACTGGTGCGATCTTTACGCCGGCGCCGCCAACGTTTTCAAAGGCAAGGAGTGGATGCACCGCTGGGACGCCAAAAGAGAAGCCAGGATCCGCCGCAAGGCTGATCTGGTTACTGTCATCAGCGATTTTCTCGGCGACAAGGCAAAGGAGATCGGCGTGCCTCCTGAAAAAGTCGTTCTCATAAGGGAAGGCGTTGACACGAACTACATGAAGCCTTTTGACAAGGCGGAGAACCGCGCCAGATTGGGGATCCCGACAGACGCCAAGCTCGTCGTAACGCTGCAGGACGGCGCGGCTTTCCCGCCGCTCCTTGAAAGCCTGAAAGTCCTGCGCGAAAAAGATCCCAAGGTCGCACTTCTCTTTGTGGGAAGGATGCGCGAGGATCAGAAAAATCTGGTTGCCGAAAAAGGCCTTTCTGACGCGGTCATAACGACAGGCTTCTGCAGCGACGAGGATCTTCCCAAAAATCTCTGCGCCGGAGACGTAGCCGCTCTGCCGATGGTTGACAGCCTTGCCAACAAATCCCGCTTCCCGCACAAGATCGGCGACTACATCGCCTGCGGGCTGCCTCTGGCGGTCACCGATATCGGCGAATATCCCCTGATGCTGAAAGATGAGGATCTGGCGGCCGTAGCCAGCCCTGGCGAAGCGTTCACCAGCGCTTTGGAATGTCTCTTAAACGATGCTGAAAGAAGAGAGGACCTTTCCAAAAGGGCAAGGAAATGGGTGGTTGAGAACCTTGATTGGCAAGTATTGAAAAAGAGTATCGTTCAATGTGTGGAGGGCAATTGATGTCCATATTGCGTAAGATATCCTTTTACCTTTTGTGCGCTCTCGGTTTCTGCGCTTCTTCCATGTATGTCTGGTCGTATCTTTCCCAGTCGCAGAATTCCTTGAGGACGGTTGTCTTCGGCCTCTTTTTGATCATTATCATGTTGGCGATGATCAGCTGGAAGACGGCGGTAATGACTTTCGTTTTCTGCCTTCCCCTTTTCAACACGCTGCCGACGATCCTAGGCATTGAAAAACTCTGGCCGCCCTTCAACTTTAATCTGCTCTTCCTCTCGGGGCTTGCTACGGCTTTTCTTGTTTACATTGTGATCGGCTTGCCATTGAATCCAAAGAGCCGTCATCACAAGGGCCTTGCTGCAACGCCGTACGATTTTATCTGGTTGGTTTTCACGGTGCTCATCGTTTTGGGAATGATCGTCGGAGCCTGCCGATATGAGAACGTTTTTTCTTTGGGCTTCTACAGGGAACTGCCCGGAAAGCTCCTGGGCATTCCTTTCGCCTCCCAGACCGAGAACGTGCTTTGCTACACCAAAGCCATGCAGTTCATATCCATGATGCTGGCTTTCTATTTCGTCGCTTCCGTCCTCAAGGATCAAAAGGACGTTTACCTTGTGCTGAGGCTCCTGATCGGCGCAGCCGTTATCGTCTGCATCTACGGTGTCTGGCAGAACAAGACCAAGCTTTTCCTTGTCGGTATCCAGGAATTTTTCGGCCGTATCAACGCGACTTTCAACGGGCCGGACTCCGCTGCGACCTATTACCTTGTGATGGGCATATTGGCGTTCTCCGGTTTTTGGTTCGCGAAGAAGATCGTGCACTATCTGACGCTCATTTTCCTTTTCGCGCTTTCCTTCGTCTGCTTGTATCTCACCGAGACCAGAACGGCGGTATATGCTTTCGGTTTGGCGCTTTTTGTTATGTTCATAATCGTTGTGTCGCGCAGCAGGAAGCTCTTGAAGCCCGTGCCTTATGTCCTGGCGCTTGCCGGTTTGCTTCTGTTTTTCGCTCCTGCCAACGACATGACGCTGCCCGGGAGCTGCACGCTCAAGGCCTTGAAGAGCCAGCGACTTGTCCAGGGCCTTGACAAAATGAAGATAGAGCCGAGAAGGATAGACGAACTGCTCTCCTTCCGTTCCTACCACTGGTACGCGGCGCTTCATGCTATAAAGGACGCTCCTGTTTTCGGACACGGATTGGGAACGTTTGATAAACTCTATAAGGATTACAAGACGACCCGCGACGGTTACAAGAGCGCTTTCGCTCACAATCTTTACCTTGACTATTGGGTCGAAATGGGTCTTCCCGGCCTTTTCTTAAGCATTTTCTTTTTTGTTTTCTCGGTCTTTTTGGCCTGGCGCCTGTGGTCGAACGAATGCTGCGGCAAACATGTGCGCAGCCTCTCTTTGGGGCTTATGACGGCCCAGCTTTCCATTGCGCTCGGCAACCTTTTCTCCAGCAGCCTTTACTACGTGACGGAATTGATGTTTTTGCAGAGCGTTTTTCTAGCGATGCTTTCCACTCTGTTCAACTCGGTTTATCCTGTCAAAGAAACGTCCCTGAGGGAAGAAGCGGGCGCTTTGTGGAAATCTCTGAGATCATCCCGGGCTTGGCGCCTGGGCTTAGCTGCGGGTTGCGTCTTGATCTTCGGCATCTTCCTCATCCTTTGCCGCAGATCCGCCCTGCAAGGCGAAGCGCAGTACTACAGCTGCGAACCGTATGACAATCTGGGCCGCATGCTGGAATACGGGATACTGCATTACGAATACGACCAGCACAGCAACAAATTCGCCCGCACCAGACGCCACGTTTACCGTCCTCTCCAGGTCAACTCCCGTTATCTTTCGGTCTATTTGAGGGCCAGTCATCCGGATGCTGATCTTAAGCCTGTGCCTGCCAGTTTCTCCATAAACGGAAAATTGGCTGGCTCGTGCGTTATTTCCAACCGTGCCTGGAATGCTTTTGTCATAGATATGGGAAGGATCATCCCGGTTCTGACAAACGAAGAAATGGCCGCAAGCGGCAAAAAAGTCCCCATCAATCTGGAAATGATCTCGGGCCGCATGTGGAACCCCCTCGACTGGAATCCCCAGGAACAGAACATCAAGTACGGCGTGGACCTCGGCACTATTCTCCAGGGTCTTTTCTAAGCCAACAAAAAGGAATCATTATGTTATCGACCGCTTCCAAGATCGTATCAAGAGAAGAACTGGCGAAATGCTGCGAAGAGCTGCGCAAAGCTGGCAAGACCATCGTGACCTGCAACGGGAGCTTCGACCTTTTCCACTACGGTCACCTTTGCTTCCTTGAAGAAGCTAAGGCCCAGGCGGACGTTCTTATCGTCGGCCTCAACTCCGACAGCTCAATTAAGCAGTACAAGAGCCCGCTTCGCCCCATCATCGGCCAGGAGCAGCGCGCCGCGCTGCTTTCCGCTCTTTCCATCGTAAGCTATGTCCAC
>JAFSWV010000016.1 GCA_017444325.1 bacterium
GAAGATGACATTGCCGCCGAGTTTGCCGGCGCCCGGCCCCATGTCCACGACATAGTCGGCGCTGCTGATGACTTCCGCATCATGCTCAACGACCACCACGGTGTTGTTGAGGTCTCTCAGCTGCTTCAGGGCGTCCAGGAGTTTCTGGTTGTCCCTGGGATGAAGACCGATGGTCGGTTCGTCCAGCACGTACATCACGCCGGTAAGGCCCGTGCCGATCTGACTTGAGAGCCTGATCCTCTGGGCTTCGCCGCCTGACAGAGTGATCGAGTTTCTGGAGAGATTGAGATATCCCAGACCTACGGTGTTCAGAAAACCGAGGCGGTTGTTGACTTCCCTTAGGATGTCGCGGGTGATCTCTTTCTTCTCGCCCTTTAAGCTTTTCGTAAGGTCGTCGAAAAATTCCGCCGCCTTTGTAAGCGGCATCTTGCCTACGTCAACTATCGTCTTGCCGTTCAAGGTGACGGCGCGGCTGTAGGCGTTCAGCCTTTCGCCGTGGCACTCCGGGCAGATTTGGTTCATGTCGAAGTACATGACGCCCAATCCGAAGCAGGTCGGGCAGAAGCCGTAGGGGCTGTTGAAAGAGAAGAGCCTCGGTTCCATCTTGGGAAGCTCTTCGCCGTCGCGGCAATTAGGGCAGGCGTAGTTGCCGGAGAAGAAAAGGTCGCCGCCATTTAGTTTGTGCACGACAAGCGAATTCTCGCCGAGCTTGAGGGCGGTCTCAACGGAGTCCGCAAGCCTGCGCCTGATATCCGGCCTTACGATGAGGCGGTCAACGACGACCTCGATGGTGTGAAGATTGTAGCGCGCTAGTGACGGGGCTTCATCCAAAAGATATTCCGCGTCATCGATCCTGACTCGCTGAAAACCTTCTCTTCGGGCTTTGGCCAAGAGTTCCTTGTGTTCGCCCTTCTTGCCTCTGACGAGAGGGGAGAGGATCTCGATCTTTTCGCCTTCCGGCAGCGAGAGGATCGCTTCAATGATCTCTTCGGGAGTCTGGGGAGTGATGGCGGCGCCGCATTTCGGACAGTGGGGGACGCCCAGCTGGGAAAAGAGCACTCTTAAGTAGTCGTGGATCTCGGTGGCCGTGCCGACGGTGGAGCGCAGGCTCGTGTTGCCCATCCTCTGCTGGATGGCGATGGCGGGAGAGAGGCCAATGATGCGGTCCACTTTCGGCTTCTGCAGGATGCCGAGAAACTGCCGGGCGTAGCTGGAGAGGCTCTCCATGAAACGTCTTTGACCTTCCGCGAAAAGCGTGTCCAAAGCCAAAGAAGACTTTCCTGAGCCGGAAAGTCCTGTGATGACCGTGAGGGAATTGTGCGGTATATCGACGCTGATATTCCTCAGGTTATGTTCGCGCGCCCCTCGAACTGAGATCATGCTTTATATCTCCTGGAGGCATCCGACCTGACGGAATTTCTGATAGCGCTGTTCTTTTAATTCCTGAGGGGAAAGCTTAGCGAGTTCGTCGATATGTCTCAAAACGGCTTCTTTCAAGGAGGCCGCCATAGCCTTGTGGTCCCTGTGCGCGCCGCCAACCGGCTCTTCTATGACTTCGTCGGCGATGCCGAGCTTCTGGAGGTCCCTGGCGGTGAGGCGCAGAGCGCTGGCCGCGTCGGCGGCGCGCTTGGCGTCGTGGAAAAGAATGGCCGCGCAGCCTTCCGGCGAGATGACGGAGTAGTAGGAATAGGAGAGCGTCAGAAGACGGTTGCAGACGCCGATGCCGATGGCGCCGCCGCTGCCGCCTTCACCGATCACTACGGAAACTATGGGGACAGAGAGATCCATCATGTCGCGGAGGTTTTCCGCGATGGCTTCAGCCTGGCCGCGCTCTTCGGCGCCGATGCCGGGATAAGCTCCGGCCGTGTCGATCAAAGTTACGATCGGCAGACCGAAACGGTCCGCCATTTCCATCAATCGCATGGCCTTGCGGTAGCCCTCGGGATGCGCCATGCCGAAATTGCGCTGGATGTTCTCTTTGGCGGAACGGCCTTTCTGCTGGCCGATGAGCATTATCTTTCTGCCGCCCATGGTGGCGAAGCCTCCGACCATCGCCTCGTCGTCCTTGAAGCGCCTGTCGCCGTGCAGCTCCTGGAAATCCTCGCAGGATAGCGCAACGTAATCCAGCGTGTAAGGGCGCTGGGGATGCCTTGCGATCTGGACGATCTCATAGGGCGTCAGCTTGGAATAGACTTCGGAGCAGAGGGCGTCTCTCTTTTTTATAAGGCCTTCGATCTCGGCGGAAGCGTCAACCTTGACTTCCTCGGAGTAACGCTTCAGCTCCTCGATCCTGTTTTCCAGCTCGATTATCGGCTTTTCAAAATCGTAATAGAGCATGATCAGTCGTGGATGTGAACAACCGTGCCTTCTTTGACGATGGAGTAGAGCTCCTCAACGTCTTCGTTTTTCATTCTCACGCAGCCGGCGCTACTGGCTTTTCCGACCGTGTCAGGCTCCCAGGTTCCGTGGATGCCGAAGCCCGGGGAACTGATGGCCATCCAGCGGGTGCCAAGCGCGTTCTCGGGATCGCCGTAGGGGATGGGCTTACTATTGTCCTTGTACCAGATGGGCTCTTTCTGCTTCAGATTGATGATGAAATCGCCTCTGGGAGTGTTGTCATTCTTTCCTGTGCCGACAGCGTAACTCTTGAAGAAATTGGTCTGACCGTTCCAGATCCTGTAAAGGCGCAGCTTGAATTCCGGGATCGAGACGTCGATAAGATAATTCGAGAGGTCGACCCTGAGTCTCTGGTTGATCCTGATGCGGTCGGAATTCATCCTGTTGACGAAGAGGATGGAGTCGGAGGTCGTTTTGTATTTCCTGGCGATGACGTTCAAGATCTCGCCGGAATGGACAACGTGGTTCGTGATGAAGTCGAGCCTGGCTTCGAAAAACTCGGCCAGGTTGCGGTCGCCGATGTAGGCTTCCGCCTGCTTGGCCTCGGCGCTTTCCGGGAAAGCGTCGATAAGAGCCTGGCGGGTGGAGTCGGCTTTCTTTTGGTCGCCCTTTGTAGTAGCGGCTTTCAGATCTTCCACGAGGAAAGTTCTTGAGGCATCGTTCTTGGGATATTTTTCCAGGAAGGCGGCTTTGGCGGCCTCCTTATCGCTCGCGAAAGCAATGAGCTCGTATTCGGCGCGGGCCTGGATCTCAGGATTGGAATGGTTCTCAAGGACTTTTCGCCAGGTGTCCTCGCTGCTCTTGCCGAGCGCAGTCTCGCACAGAGCCTGCTTGTAGAGGGCGTCAGCTTTGGAGGCCTGGTTGTTTTCATATTTGCGAACGGCTTTCTTGAAGACGGGCAGAGCGTCGCTGTAGCGTTTCTCCTGAAGCGCTTTTTCAGCTTCCGCCAATTTTTCCTCGATGGGCCTGCCGGTCGCCAAAAGTATGGCTACGGTGCCGGCGATGCCCAAAAGCACGACTATCAGAAAAACTTTTTTCATTACGTTCGTTTTCCTTTGCTTTCAATTAGTCTTTTTTGGATTTTTTCTGATTCTTCTGGTCCTTCACGGGATCTTTGCCTTTCTGGGCCTTGGCCTTCTTCTGCTCTTCGATCTCGTTGGCCACGGAGTCGGCGGTCAGGGTGTTGAAGACAAGGTACGGAATGCGGTTGCGGAAGGCCTTGTAGTTGTTTCCGATGTCCTCGGCCTCCGCGGCGTCTCCGTCTTCCTCGCCCTCGCCTTCTTTCTTATCCTTCTTGTCTCTCTTATCCTTGTCTTTCTTCTCATCCTTTTTGGGCTCGGTCTTCTTGCCCATGAAGGAGTCGCGGTGCAGGCTGGCGAAGTAGTTGTCGTAATCTTTGTCAAAGTTGCGGTTCTGCTCTTTGCTCTTGCGCATGAGGTAGATCAAAGGCAGGGCGTCCCTGATGGAGAGATATTCGTAGATGGCCTGGGACTGGCGCATGAAGTAGTAGAGCTTGTAATTGTCAGTCGGCGCGCCGTTCTTGACAAACTGGTCGATGTTTATGATGGCGGTTTTTTCCAGCGGGAGAGACTTGAACGGCAAGGTTCCGGACTTCATCTTCTGGAGCATGTCGTAAGTCACGGGCTTGTTCTGGAAAGTCTTGAGCTGAACGGGACCGCCTTCCGTGATGACGGAAGTGAGGTCGCTGCAGTAGGCGGCGAAACCGACCGTCAGGAATTCATTGACAGAGCCCTTGGAGTTCGTGATGGTTAAAAATTCGTCAAGGACAGCAGCGGCTACGGCGTAAGCGAAAGCTTCGGCGTTCCAGTCTTTGTTGATCGCCGTCAGATAAACGTAGAACTCCCTGTAGCCTTTGGCGGTGTAAACGGTCTGCACGGGGGAGTTCCTGAGGCCGGTGCCTTTCAGCATGGTCCAGTCTTCGCTTCTCGTGACGAAATAAACTTTGCCTCTCAGCCTGTTCAGCCAGTTGATGAAATCTGTCATGACTAAAGCTTCGGTCGCTTTTTCAAAAGCGGCGTCGCCGGCCGCGAGGATCTGGTCTATACCGTAGAATTCCGCGGTCTCAACTTCAGTGGCCTTGCCGTTTTTCGGAACTTTGCAAGTCTTGGGATAGACGGCCATGAAGCGCGTGCTTTCAGCCACGGCGAGCTTCTGGCCTTTCAGCGCGCTTTTCAAACGGGAAGCATGGTTGCTGTCGCCGAGTTCGCTTATCTTGACGTCGTTTTGACGGAAGGCCTTGTATGTCCTCTGAATGCCTTTGTCGTCCGTTATGCTGATCTTGTTGCAATAAGAACGCGCGCCGCGGTCGCTGCCGGCCTTGGCGTTCAGCCTGCTCAAGTAGTCGTTCCATTTCGGGCAGGTGTACTGGGGGCCTTGCGTGGCTTTTTCGGCTTCAGCCTGGGAAAGGGCGCCGGCGCCTTCCTTGGCGTTCTCGGTCAGTTCTTTCTTAGCTTCTTCGTCGAGCGCTTCGGAAGCGGCTTCGGAGGCTTTGGACTGGACGGCCTGCGTTTCGTCATCCGATTCGGAATCGTCTTCCACGACTTCCTCGATGGCGTTGCCTTCTTCGTCGAACTGGACGTCTTCGTCGTCAAATTCCTCGTCGGCGAAAGCGACGGCGGTGGTCAGGGCGAGGGAAACAAGAAAGAGATAAAAGAGATTTTTTTTCATATTCGTGACCTCACTTAAGAGTTAGAGCTTTCAGTCTCGGTTTTGGCGTCCTCTTTGGGAGCGTTGTCTTCGGGCGTCGCCTCTGGCTCGGGCTCCTTCGCGGTTTCGGGAGCCTGGGCTTCGGTGTTGGCCTCAGCATTGGCCTCGGTTTCAGCCTTGGCTTCGCCAACGGAAGCCGTCTCAGGGGCATTTTCGGCATTCTCGGCAGGGGCGGCTTCGCCCTCTGCTTCAGCAGCTTTCTTAGCTTCTTCCTTGGCCTTCTTGGCTTTCAGGATATCCTCGGTCATCTTCTCCTGAGTCATCTCATAGAAGAGACGGTTGCTGGCTTTTTCCAGGAACTTCAGATCGGCTTCGCCGACGACCACGGCGTTGGTCGTGGGCTTCTGCTCTTTGACCTCGTTGCCGATGATGCCGCGCTGCATCTCGCAGTAGGAAAGGCTGAATTCCTTGTCGAAATTGCGGCCCTGGCTGAGCGAGCGGATCAGGCTCAGCATGCCCAAAGGAGATTCTTTCCAAAGTTTTTCGACAAGGCCTCTGGTCTCGCGGAGGAAGTAATACTTTTGTTCAGGGAGCTGCGGGAGCGACTGAGCGTCCTTCAGTTCGGAGAAGGGCAGCAAGCGTTTGGCCTGCAAGGGGAGCATGATGCCGAGTTTCGGCCTTTTGATCTTTTTAGCTTTGCCGTTTATGACCACTTCCCTGACCTGTACAGGAACAAAAGCCGGCGGAGCGATGCTGGCTTCAAGGCCGGAAAGGGAGCCGGCGACGCCGGTCATGAGGAAGAGGGGGATCTTGGAATCGGGACGTCCGGAAAGCACGCGGCCGTATTCTTTCACGATCTGCTCCGCTACGGCATAGCAGAGCGCCTGGGGGACGTACTCGGCGCAGCTGGCGTCGTCAAGGATCGCTATTTCGCGGGAGACGTCGCTGGTGCAGTAGTTGGCGCACATCTGTTCGGCGGACTGTGGATCTCTCAGTCTAAGCCACATGGCCTGGTTCGGGATAACGAAAATGCGGGCGGGGTTGTCGGACCAGTCCATGAACTCGCTGACGATCAGTTTTTCCGTTACGGCCACGTAATTGGATTCGGCTGTGTCGAGAAGCATCTGCAGTCTTTCGGCGTTGGATACGCGCTTGGTCTTTTCTTCGACGACAGAGATCGTGAAGCGCGGGCCGGTTATGATGAAGTATTCGCCGGTCAGCACCAGGTCTGGGCCGTACATCTGGCGGTATTTCTTAGTTTTGGTGAACTCCAGGGCGCGTTTGGGAATGGGGCTCTTGTCAGCGTTGGCGACGGTGTCGGAGTCGTAGAGGCGGAAACGGTTGTAGTATTCGTTCACGCCTTCAGGAGTGTCGAGTCCGAAAAGACGCGTGTAAAGCGTAATGGCTGTGCCGCTGGACTCGACCTGGCCTACGGTCTTTTTGACCTGCAGGACTTTCGGCGGCTCGTCATGCGCGGCGAAAAGCGCGCCGGAGAAGATAAGGACTAGGGTAAGAGCAATGACTTTTTTCATAATTTCCTCGCTTCGAGATTATTTATGATTTCCCTAACGGAGTCTTCAATTCTATTTTACAATATTCCTGTGTGTCCGAAACCGCCTTCGCCGCGCACGGTCTCTCCCAGTTCGGATTCGTCTGAGCACTTGGCGATGTTTGCTCTTTCCACTTTTTGGATGACGAACTGGGCAATGCGCATGCCGCGGGTGACGGTGAAACTAACTTTGCCGAAGTTTATAAGGATGACGCAGATCTCGCCTCTGTAGTCGGAATCAACGGTGCCGGGACCGTTGACCACGCCGATGCCGTGTTTGGCGGCCAGCCCGCTTCTTGGCCTCACCTGTATCTCGTAGCCCAGAGGAACGGCGGCCTTGAGCCCGGTTTTGATCATGGCGAAAGATCCGGGCTCAAGAACGATGTCCTCACGATTGGCCGCGCAGACGTCCAGTCCGCTGGAACCTTCGGTCTGATAGCAGGGGAGAGGCAGGTCTTCCGTTCCGGGAAGCCTTAGGAAGCGGATGCTGACGGAATTATCAGGCATTGTCGTCCTGGGGTTCCTCTCTCTGCTGGCGGCGGGGGCGCCTGTCTTCGCGGCGGGGACGTCCGCCTTCGGAACGGCCTCGGCGCTCGCTGTCCTTTTGGCTGCGGCTCTTGACCTTCGTGGGGTCGAAGGGCTCGTCAAGGTGCTTCATGGAGAGGTTGACGCGGCCCTTGTCATCGATCTCGATGACGCGGACGTCAACTTCGTCGCCTTCTTTCAGGACGTCTTCGATCTTCTCGACGCGCTCGTCCCTGATCTCGCTGATGTGCACCATGCCCTCCACGTCGGGCAGGATCTTTACGAAGGCGCCGAAGCTCATGAGCCTCGTGACGGTGCCGTGATAGATCTTGCCGATCTCGGCGGTCGCCATCATGGCTTCCACGATCTCTTTGCCTTTCTGGGCGATCTCGAGGGAGTCGCCGGCGATCTGGACGGTGCCGTCATCCTCGATAGAGATCGTGGTGCCGGTCTGTTCCTGGATGGCGCGGACGTTCTTGCCGCCGGGGCCGATCAAGGCGCCGATCTTGTCGACCGGGATCTTGATGGTCAGGATCTTGGGGGCCAGGGGCGAGAGTTCCGGCCTGGGCGCCGGCAGTTCCTTGGCCATGATGTCAAGGATGCGGAGCCTGGCGCTGCGGGCTCTCTCGAAGATGGCGGGCAGAAGATCGACGGGCAGGCCTTCCACTTTGAGGTCCACCTGGACGCCGGTCACGCCTTTCTTGGAGCCGGCCACCTTGAAGTCCATGTGACCGTAGTGGTCCTCGTCGCCGACGATGTCGGTGATGAGGGTGTATTCGTCGTCATCGGCGACCAAGCCGACGGAGATGCCGGCCACCGGGGCGTCGATGGGGACGCCGGCGTCCATTAAGGAAAGGCAGCCGCCGCAGACGGAAGCCATAGAAGAAGAGCCGTTGGATTCCGTGATGTCGCTGGTGATGCGGATGGTGTAGTCAAAGTCTTCGGGAACGAGGAACTTCAGGCTGCGTTCCGCCAGATTGCCGTGGCCGATCTCGCGGCGGCCGGGGCCTCTCAAGGGCCTGGCCTCGCCGACTGAGTACGGCGGGAAGGTGTAGTGCAGCATGAATTTCTTCTGGCTTTCCCCGGCCAATCCCTCGACGCCC
>JAFSWV010000160.1 GCA_017444325.1 bacterium
TCCTTCGCTTATGCTTTCATAATGGTCATTTGTTTCCACGCGACCATGAACTGGCTGATCAGCAAGATGCACAAGAAAGGCATCTTTGTCAGGAACTGCCTGATCCTTGGCGCCGGCAACAACGGGAAACTTGTGGCCCGCCGCCTCATGCGTCACACCGCCCACCACTATCTTCCCGTCTGCTATCTTGACGATTTCATTCCCAAAGGAACGGAGATAGAAGTTGAGAAAAACGGCTTCAAATTAAAAGTCGAGGGGACTTGCGATGACCTTGAGCGTCTGATCAAAGAGCTTGACATCACATCCGTTTTCTTCTGCATGAGCGAAGCGCCGGCAGAGAAGATCTTTTCCGTCATGGATCTCTGCTACACCCTGAAAGTGCCTTTTTACTTTACCCCGCGTCTTTATACCATCCCTCAAGTCATAAGGGGCTACGACATTGCCGGTATCTTCGTGCTTTCCATAATCCATGATTTCACAGTCTCATGGTATTACAATTTTGTCAAACGGGCTTTCGACATAGTCTTTTCCCTGCTGCTTCTGATCCCCGGCCTGCCTGTAATGCTGCTTACCGCCATAGCCATAAAGCTCGACAGCAAGGGCCCGGTCTTCTTCTCCCAGGAGCGCGTGGGCTTGAACGGCAAAAAGTTCATCATGTATAAATTCCGCTCCATGAAGACGGAAGCGAGCGGTTCGGAACTGAAACCCAAGAGCGGCCGCGATCCGAGGATCACGAGGGTAGGGCATTTCTTAAGGCTGACTAGCCTTGACGAGCTTCCTCAGATCCTTAACGTTCTGAAAGGCGACATGTCTTTCGTCGGCCCCAGGCCCGAGATGACGTTCATCGTTGACACCTACGACAAATGGCAGAGATTAAGATTAAAAGTCAAGCCCGGCATCACCGGCCTTTGGCAGATCAGCGCTGAACGCAATCTTCCCATTCACGAGAACCTTGACTACGACATGTATTATCTTCAGGAGCGTTCCTTGCTCCTCGACGTGGTCATAATATTCAAGACTTTCTTCTTCATCGCCCGCGGTATCTGATGCTACAAAAACTGAGAAAATTATTGGCCGCGGCGCTTTTTTTGATCTCTTTCTGCGCCATTTGGCCGGCGGCCTTCCAACTGGCGCCGCTTGACCCGGCCTACTGCCTGGCTTATGCAGCCTTGCTTTTCTTCGTTTTTGCCGCGGCCTATTATGTTCCCCAGAAAGCTCTCTATATTCTCGCTTTCATTCTGCCTTTTTCCGCCGCTCCCAGCAGGCTCATGAATATAGGCGCCCATCAGCCCATCATCTTTCTCGCTCTCATATTCGCCCTGGGCTACTGGGCCAACAGGCTTGTGACAGGAAAGCCATCCAATGTTGACAAGTGCTTCAAGCTTCCGCTGCTTCTTCTCTTCATGGTCGGCATTTCCTCGGCCGTCTGGACCGTGGCGCGCTACGAAGGGCTGTTCACGAGTTTCAAGACGCCGTTCTTTTATGACCGCATCATCAACACGGACGGCAGGACCGCTTCCGAAGCGGCGAGGATCACGCTGCTTTATTGCTTCCTTTTTTTGATGTTCCCGGCCCTCATCTGGACGATCTCCTCCATTTTCGGGGAACTGAAAGAAAGATGCGAAAGAGCGCGCTATCTTAAAAAAGTTCTGTACGCCGTCACTTTGGGCCTGTGGCCCGTTCTTATCCTGGCTTTTCTTCAGCATAGAGGGTCCTTCCTTCCCAAAGCTTTCCTGGACATCGGATGGTTGGAATCCGGCAGGGTGTCCGGCGGCATGTCCGACCCTAATTCATTTGGCATATTCGTTGCGCTCTACATACCTTTGGCAATCTATTTTGTCTGCACGGGCGGACTGTTAGACAAGTTTCTTTTCGGGATAACGGGGTGCGTTTCATTCGTCGCCATGACCTATTCCGGTTCGCGCTCGTCGCTTCTCTTCCTTTTCATTTTCGCCTTTTTCTTTGCTGCCGCCGTTCTTCTCAATTACTTCAGGAGTCATAGACCCACTCTCATTCAAATCTTCGGCGCCGCAGGCATATTGCTTTTATTCCTTGTTTTCCTCGTCGCTACGCCGCGCTTGAAACTTGATCCCCATTCCAGGAACCCTGTGGTGGCGCGCATCGCGAAACAATTCCGCCGTCTAGAACACGAACAGGGCGTCACTCTTACTGACCGCCGCGAACTGCAATGGAAACAGGCCTGGCGCATCTGGAAGGAATACCCAATTGAGGGCGTTGGCTTGGGAGCCTTCCCGCTTGAAGTCGTAAACTACAACAGGGAAGCCGGCGACGAAACGCCTATGGACAATCCCTGGAACCAGTACCTGACATGGGGAGTGGAATTAGGATTGGCTGGCGCGGCTGTTTTTGTTTGGCTTATTTTCCTGCTCTTCAAGAAGGCATGGAAAAATGAGAAGGACAAGAGATTCCTGCTTATCTCATCGATCCTTTTGGCCTTTATGGTGATTTCTTTCTTCGGAGCCCATCTTAACGCGCCGGAAGCCGCTTCCGTTACCGCACTGATATTGGCTGTCTTTATCTCCGACCTTGAGGAAGGCGACAGGGGGCCTTTGCGTTTCAGAACGCTCCTTCTCTCATTCCTTCTGCTCGCGGTCTTCAACGCCATCTATGCTTACGGCGTTCTCGGAAAGCTGGGCGGCGAGGAACGCCGGCAAAGATTCGATCTTCCCAGCGACTTCGGTTTCTATAACAAAGAGCGCTGGATGGGCAACGCCTTCGACTACAGGTGGAGCGCGCCCAAAGGCGGCATGCTGATAGAAGTCCCGGAAACGAACCGCGTCCTCAAATTAAGGATCGCGGCCGTAAGGGAGGAGCCTGTTTCCGTCACTTTCTGGTATGACGGCGTACTCTTGGATACCATCAACCTAAATGAGCCCGGATGGCAGGAAATAAAACTCAACATCTTCCCCTGGCTCTCTGACAGATCGCTTCTTTGCTTTGCCGTAAGCAAACCCTGGAAGCCGGAAGGGGAGAGCCGCGACCTTGGTTTAGCCTTCGCTACTGACTACGAATTCACCAACGAATTCATGAGACAAGCCCAGGGCTCCATCGGCATAGAGGACACCCAGTACGGCAGACTGATCGTCATCGGCCAGGGATTCTCCTGGCAGCCTTCACTCCCGAGCACCAAAGTCCACCTCGACTTTGAAATGCTGCTATCGAAACCGCTCGAGCCCAAGAATCAGGAATACACGCTCTACCTCGGCCAAAACAAACTCTACGAATTCACGCTTCCCTTCGACGGGCAGTCCCATACCGTAGAAGTCGATCTCCCGGAAGGCGACCGCCAAGCCCTCTCCTTAA
>JAFSWV010000161.1 GCA_017444325.1 bacterium
CCGCACAGCAGCTGAAAGCAATTATCTTTTTTATTGAACTAAGACGACACGGAATCCTACGTTCTCGCTGTCGTAGTCGGGTTCGCCGATACTACGCAAAGCAGAGCGGCAGCTGAGTGCGCCGTTTTCCCAGCAACCACCCCGAAGAACACGCTCATCCCCTTCAGTATTGCCCTTCGGGTCGGTGACGGGATCGTTGCCTAGGTTATGTTGATACCTATCCAGACACCATTCCCCAACATTACCGTGCATATCGTACAATCCCCAGGCGTTGGGAAGATATGAACCGACAGCAGTGTGTTCACCGTATCCGCCCTTTTCATCATCTCTATTGTATTCATATCGGCCGACCTCAGCCATTTCCGCACATTCATTCTTGTCTGATAGATTCTTTCCGCTGTTCAAAGCCGTTATCGTGCGTGCCCTGCAAGCGAATTCCCATTGCGCTTCAGTGGGAAGATCAAAAGTCATATGAGTTTTGGCGCGAAGCACGCCGAAGAAAGAATTATCATCCACTTCGTTACTTTGTGGCCAGCCTGCACCTTTGTTGACTCCGCGAATCATGTTATAGGAAACCCATTCCACCGGTCTTGCATCGCCATTATAATATGATGGATTACGTCCCATAATTAGTTCGTACTGTTCCTGGGTAGTTTCAAAGACGCCAATATAATAGGCATTGGTGAGCGTAACCTCATGCGAAGTTTCGTTGTCTGATCTTCCCAGCTCGTCCTCAGGACTGCCCATGGTGAAAGTGCCTGGCTCTATTTTCCTCAAGACCATCTTTTTGGTCTTGTATTCTTCAGTCCATCCGCCTTCCGGAACATCATCGAGATAGCTTATTGCAAAGTAAGTTGCATTTTTCCCGACTGAGAGATCGATTACCATATAGGTGTTGCTGCCAGGCTGCGGTTTTTCACTAGCCGTTACTTTCACCAGCATGTCGTCGCAGCAAGTTTCATAAAAGCTCTCGTCCGGAGTCCAGATGGTTTTGAATTCGCCGGTACCGGCAACGGTGCCATTTGCTCCATCTCTGCTTATCGTGCCTTTTTCCGCAAGGTCAAATGTAGTTTCTCCATTATCAAGTGATCCATAAAACTTGACATTGAAAACAGGATTCGTGCTGTTGGAAGTCAGGGTGTAGTTGATAATGACGCTTCTGTCAAAGGGCCACATCTGCAAGCAATTGACATTGCTGACGCAACTGTCCGCTTGGGCGCTGAAAGCGCTTAAGGCAACGATTGCCAAAACCGCAAGCAAACTTTTTGTCCTTTTGCGAAAGGCCAGCGCCCAAATCAAAGCAATGACCATCACTCCGAATGGTTCCGGCAGGATCGTTACTGTTCTCGTAAGAACTTTTGAATCAGTATCGCTTGTTACTGTTTCAGTAAGGAGATAAGTGTCGTCAGTTGGAAAATCCTTAAAGTCTTCGTCTGTGTAGTCCCAAGTTTCCGTTCCTTCCACGGCAGTCTCGGAATAATCGGCGAAAATGCTAGCCGATATTTCCGGGTTCGTGGTGTCTTCAACGTTTATGGTAAGAGACTTCGGTTCGCCTTCCGTTAACGCGCTGCTGTAGGCCAAAGAATCGGTCGGTTTCAAAAGGATCGCTTCCTTCGTGATCTCGCTTCCGTCAAAACAGAAACCGGTTGACCAGCATTCATCGCAGAATGCAGAAACACAAAGGAGTGCGGAGACAGCGATAAGAAGGAAATTTTTCATTTATTTATCTCCTAAAATTTATCAAACGCCCTTGCTGGGACAAAAGGTTTTTAAGGGACAGTCGGCGCATTTGGGATTTCTGGCCTGGCAGATCGCGCGGCCGTGCGCAATAAGCTGGTGGCTGAAGTCTGTCCACTCTTCCTGAGGGACGATTTTCATCAGGTCTTTTTCTATCTTTTCCGGCTCGGTGTTTTTGCTGAGGCCAAGGCGGTTTGAAAGCCTTGAGACGTGCGTATCGACTACAATGCCGTCGTTGATGCCGTACCCTGTGCCTAAGACGACGTTGGCGGTCTTTCTGGCCACTCCCGGAAGCTTTGTGAGCTCCTCCATGGTTTTCGGCACGCGTCCCTTGAAATCTTCCGCGATTATTTTCGAGGCGGCTATGATGCTTTTGGCTTTGTTTTTATAAAAGCCGCAGGAGCGGATCAGCTTTTCAACGTCTTCCTGTTTGGCATCGCCTAAGGCTTTGGGCGTGGGGTAAGCTTTGAAAAGATTTGGCGTCGTCAGGTTGACTCTTTCATCGGTGCACTGGGCGGAAAGGATCGTGGCAACCATGAGTTGCCAAACAGATCTGTGTTTGAGGGAGCAGCCCGCTTTGGGATAAGCGGCTTTTACAGCTTTGATGACGCTTGCTTTTCTTTCCTTTTCCGTCATTTGATGAGCAGAGCTTCTTTGGCAGTCTCAGCGAGCGTTTTGTTCTCGCCTTTGACAAGCTTTTTAAGGATGTCTTTGGATCCGGCGGAGGCGTCGTAGCCGAGGCGGTAGATGGCGAACTGCGCCAAGTTCATGTCCTTGTTGCGGCCGGAAAAGACCGCCATAAGATTCTTGAAAAGACCTTCCCTTATCATGGCGTCCACGACCGCTTCCTTGGCGGTGAAGGATTTGCTGACCAGGGATTTTTCATAAAGCTGGCCTTTCTCCTTGATCGGGATGTCGAGGCGGGAGACGAGAAGAATGAGATGCGCTTCGCCGGAAATGTTGCGGATGCTGAATTCCGGTTCGCCTTTCAAGTTCTTGGGAGCTTTGTCAACCGTTTTGTTTTTGGTCATGGCGTACGCTCTCTTGTAGAACTCGAATTTCTCTTCGTCCGTAATGTCAAGATTGTAAACAGCCCGGAAGACCGCCTTCTCCCAATAACGGGCGTCGTTGGTGCCCAGCATCTGGTTTAAGAGCGGCAGGGCGTCCTTGGAGCCCGACATCTCGAGAAGACAGATCGCTTCCAGCATCCTTCTTAAGTCCTCGAAGCGAATGCCCTCGCCGTTGAGATCCGGGCAGTTCTTGATGATGAAGTCCGTGCCGGGAATGAATTTTTTCATCAAGTAAACTTCCGTGTCGCTGGAAGCGGGCTTGATGGAGCCTATGAGTCCGGGAACGCCTTTTTTCAGAAAGCTTATGAGCGCATTGCTCTTGGCCTGCAAGAAAGCCATGCCAAGAGGACGCGAGATCTCGGAATGTTCTTTCAGCATCTGGGCGCCGGGAGGGAAAGTGGAACCGATCCTGGCGACGGAATAGAGGATGTAAGCCCTGGCTATATAGATGTCATCCCTGGTTGTGCTGCTGGTGTAGGGGTTCGGCTCAACTTGGCATTTCCCCCACATGAGACTGAGTGCGTTAAGGCTTTCCATGCAGGGATACTTGCCAAGCTCGAAGGCCAGCCTTGGGAAGTAGTACGGCTCGGAAACTTCCACCACGTTGGTGGCGATCTCCCTAATATGCTTCACTTCCGCACCGGTGGCGGCCTTGCAATTGAAAGCGCAGACTAAAAGAAGAAGGATCAGTACAAATCTTGGCATTTTCATTCCTCACTTATATTGTAGCGTTGCATTTTGCTGGAAAGCGTTTTGCGGTTTATGCCGAGTTTTTCCGCGGCCAGGCTCTTGTTGCCGCCGCAGGACCTCAATGCTGTCAGTATGGCGCTGCGCTCCGCCTGCTCCATGATGTTAAGTTCCCCAGCAGGCGCTGAGGAGGACTGCTTTATGCTGTTGGGCAGGGATTCAAGGGTTATGTCGTCTCCCAAGGAAAGAATGACGGCCCTCTCGATACAGTTGGAAAGTTCCCTGACGTTCCCGGGCCAATCGTAGGCGACAAGCTTGTCCATCGCTTCCTGAGCGATGCGTTTCATGTGCTTGCGGTTTTTCTCGGAGTGCTTTTTCAAGAAATAGTTCGCCAGGGCCGGAATGTCCTCCCTTCTTTCCCTGAGGGGCGGAATGCGCATCGGCACGACGGAGAGGCGGTAGTAAAGATCCTCGCGGAATCTTCCGGCGGCGACCGCGGCTTCAAGGTCCTTGTTGGTGGCGGCAATGACGCGGCAGTCCGTTTTGATAGTCTGCGTTCCGCCTAACCGCTCGAAAGTCCCCTGCTGCAGAGCTCTCAGGATCTTGGCCTGCGTTTCCAGCGCCATGTCCCCTATCTCGTCCAGGAAGATCGTGCCGGTGTCCGCCAATTCGAAACGGCCCTTTCTCTGGGCGACCGCGCCGGTGAAGGCGCCCTTCTCATGACCGAAGAGTTCGGACTCTAGAAGCTGGTCGTGCAGGGCGGCGCAGTTCACTTTTACGAAAGGCTTGTCGCTCCTGGCGCTTTTTTCCTGGATGAAATTCGCCAAGACTTCCTTGCCAGTGCCGCTCTCGCCGGTCAGAAGAACGCTCGCCTCGCTGCGCGCGACTTTTTCCGCAAGCGCGAAAATATCCTTCATTACCGGGCTCTCGGCTATATAGTCTTCCGAAGCGATCAGGGATTGCTTATCCGGTTCGTCCTGTTTCTGGAGGCCAACCTTTATCGTTTTCAAAAGCACGCTCATATCAAGCGGCTTCAGTATGTAATCGTAAGCTCCTGATTTTACGGTCTGCACAGCGTTCTCGATGGTTCCGTAGGCAGTCATGATGAGTATCGGCACGCGCTGATCTATCTTCCTTATTTCCCTGACGGCCGTGAGGCCGTCCATCTCAGGCATACGCATGTCCATAAGCACAAGGTCGGGGTGCTGAGTTTTCACGCATTTGACCGCTTCGCTTCCGTTTGTCACTTCCATGACGGAGTAGCCGGCATGCTCGAGGTTCGCCCTCAGCATATCGCGGTGCGCCCTGTCGTCATCGGCGACCAGTATCCAAGTTTCGTGAGTCTTGATCATTTATCAAAGGAATCCGCATCGGGAAGCAGTATCTCGAAGATCGCTCCTCCAGTGGCGGCGTTGCGGGCGGTGATAGTGCCCTTGTGTTCGGTGACGGCTTTCTCAACGCTGGCCAACCCTAAGCCTGAGCCTTCCGCCTTCGACGTTATGAAGGGATCGAAAATATGTTCCATAAGATCGGGCTTGATGCCGGAGCCGGAATCCTGGAAAGCCACAGAAAGGAAAGTTCCGCTTCTTCTGCAGCGTATCCTCAATTCCCCGCCGTAAGGCATGGCGTCGTAAGCGTTGACGCAAAGGTTCAAAGCGGCCCGCATGAAAACGGCCTCATCCAGCATGATGTCGGGAAGGTCAGATCCGAGGTCAATGACAAGGTCAACGCCTCTCGACTGGGCGTCGGAATCCTCCATGGCTACCAGCTGATCGAGGAACTCCTTGATCTGGCAGCGCCTCAGATTCAGCGTATCCGGCTTGGCGAAATTCAGAATGCCGGTGATACGGTTGTTCAGACGGTCTATTTCCCTAAGCATCACGTCGGAGTGTTTGGAATAGACCTCGTCTTTCGTTTCTTCCGCGTGCTTTTTGAAAAGTTCTATGAAACCCCTGATCGAGCTCAGAGGATTCCTAAGATCGTGAGCGATGGCAGCCGCAGCCCGGCCGATGGTGACAAGCCTGTCGTTGAAGATCTTTTCCGACTGCAAGGCGGCGTTCTGCTCCTCGGCTATCCTAAGCGAACGCTCCACGCTACGCTTCTCCCTGGTAAAGCTGACGATAAAAATAAGAAAAAACGTTATGACCGCGAAGATCGCCAGGAATATGAGACCATGAACTCTTCTGGGGTTTACGAAAGCAGAGTAAGTTTCCGTAGGAATGCCTAAGATGGCCAGCGGAAGATCATCGCCATCCATGTTCATAAGTTCGAAATGGCAGGAGCTGCCGGTCAAAAGGCGGCAGAAATAACGGATGTCAGCCCTGCGGCGATTCTGGACGTCGCTGTTCTCATCGGAAGCATTGGAATAGCTGTTGACGCCGGGAACTCTTCGCGTTCCGGAATTGAGGTAATACGTGAAGACCGGCGTGCAAAAAAGCACATATTTCCCGTCGTTGCTGGTAAAATGGAAAGCCCTGAAGCCGTTTGTCGGAACGCTCCTGTCTTTGAGCTCGGCAAGATAATGCATCGGAAGCTCTTTCATTCCGGCGTTGAAGACCTGCATGTTCGGCATCAGAAAAGAATAGATGCTGGCAGAGGAATTGCGGCAGACATACATGGTCGCATTGGTAAAATCGTCCAGCGACATGTCTCTGAAACGCCCTCTGCCAACCCAGGAATGGAAGCTCGTCAGAAGCGTGTTGCCTTCCCTTATGGCAGTCATCCTCGCGTATTCCGTGAAGAGCGCATGGTCGCGGTAGGAGTACGAAAAGGCAACAGCCACGATCAGCACCGCCAGAAAAAGCGATGAAAAAAGCGGCAGCCTTCTCACTAAACGGGGATTGGTCATAATTTATTCGGACTTTTCTTCCTTGTCTTCTTCCTTTGCAGCGGGCTCCAGGGGCCTGCCGTCGGAGCCGAAGCCTATGCTGCGGCGGATGAGCTCGGCCCTGGCCTTGGGAACGTTCGTTATCCCGAGGCTCTCCAGGATCTTTCTTTCCGTGTAATTCAGATGGAAGCGGAAATACCACTGGGTGTAATCGTAGACGTTGGTCTCGCCTTCCACCACGTCGTAGTAGTTGCTGACGCAGTTCAGGACGACCTTTTCATAGGAGTTGCTCAGGGCGTCCAATTCCGTTTTCACCACGGTGTTGGAAGTGACGACCCAGAAATTAGTCCAGGGCTTTTCCTTCTCGATGCTGAAGTCGCCTATCTTAGCAACCTTCAGGACCGGTATGGGAATCCAGCGGGCCACGCCGGGCTCCATGCCGCGGGAACTGATGATCAGGGAATAATGGCCGCCGACCTGCAGCCCGTCGATTATGAAATTGCCGTCCTTGTCAGCCGTCGTCTCGAGATCTTTCGAGTGGACTTTCACCTTGGCGAAAGGAATAGGCTTCCTGTATTTATCGATGACCCGGCCCATGATGGAGCCGTCCCAGTCGCCCCAGTACATGCCTTCCTCGTCGATGTAGTCGTAGTCGGCGGGGTTGACGTGCTTCTCCTTCTTCTCCTTCTTTTCGGTTTTTCTGAGAGCCTCGAGATCCCTGGCAACGTCCAGGATCCTGTTGCTCAGGCTCCCCTCGGTCGCGGCGGGGTCGGCGCTTTCCTCCGCCCGGAGCGCGAGCCCGGCGGAAAGGAGACAAAGCGTTATGAAAATATA
>JAFSWV010000162.1 GCA_017444325.1 bacterium
ATACCAGGAGAGTTTTTTCCTATCCATGATTCTCCTTGGCTATTTTGGAGACCACCGCCCGGAATTTTCCCCTGGCCGTGCGGGGCAAAAACGAGCGGTAGGTGAACTGTATGGCTATGTCGGCGGAAGTTCTTTCCGTGAACTTCGCGCGTATGATCTTTTCGTAAGACTGTTCGTAGTGAATGTCCGGAACGATCACGATCTCGGTGTGATAGAGGTCGTGCTGGATGATCTGGGCCGCCACGATGTGCGGGACAGCTTTGAAGACATGGTCCAGTCTGCCGATCTTTCTTCCGTCCGGCAGATGGAAAAGGTCGTCCTCGCGGCCTATGATCTGGCGGCAGCCGGGTCCCATGGCTCCGCACTCACAGCGGTCTTTCCAGCCGAAGGGGCCGATGGCGATGTCGCCCGTCTGGTAGCGGATGAGCGGCTGGGCGTCGTTGATGAAGCTCGTGGCCACGATCTCGTAGCGGTCGTCGCCCAGGGGCGCGTATTCCGTAAAGCCGTAGCTCGTGTCCTCGTGATAGCAGCCGGCCTGGCAGGTCGTCATCCAGCAGACTCTTTCCGCCATGCCGTACTGGACGTGCACCGGGCCGATGAATTCGCTGATAAGGTCTATCTGCTCCTGATTCACCGTTTCCGAAGCGAGGAAGACCGCCTTCATGCCGAAAGGCCGCAATCCTTTGCGCCAGATGTACTCCGCCAGAATGTAAGCCGAGCTCGGGTAAGCGCTCATGAAAATGCTGCCGGAGGAACGGATCACATCGATGTACCAGGGAAGCGTGGCGTCCGACATATGGTAACTGGAAAGCACCCATCTGCGGCCGATGAAATCGTGCACGCCGAAGGGCGGAGTCTCGCGCTCCTGAGGAACCACCAGATCCCCTCTTAATACGATCATCGGCCAGCCCGGGCGCCATCCGGCCTGGCAGTACCAGCTGAAGAA
The DNA here is from genome assembly GCA_017444325.1 of bacterium. Taxonomy (GTDB): domain Bacteria; phylum Auribacterota; class UBA3054; order UBA3054; family UBA3054; genus UBA3054. The sequence goes on from JAFSWV010000162.1 coordinate 947, forward strand.
GCCGGCCTCCTCCCTGGCTATGGAGCGCAGGCTGCGCCTCAGCTGCAGGGGCGTTCCCGTCGTGCCGCTCGTGTGGGCGGCCACTGTCATTTTTTCCCCGGTCAGGAAAAGTTCCGGGCGCGCCCGCAAAGCTTCCTTTTCCAGGTAAGGCAGAGTCTTCAAAAAATCGATGGCGTTCTGCCTGCCCTTGAAATTCGAGAGCATGTCGCGGTAATAGACGCTTTTCTTGGCAACCATAAGAGTGTGGGCCAGCTTTGAGATCTGCTCCACATGCCTGGTCTCCGGATCCAGGTCGCGCCACTCAGCCAGTTCGTTGACCTGACGGTGGAACTCCGGATTGCGTTTGCCGAAAAGGCGCCAGAGCATCTTAAGGTTGTAGGAAAGCGTTCCCATTCTCTATTCCGCGAAATTTTCCTTTTCCACGAGCTGGCAGAGGTAGTGGTAGATCGGCAGGTGGTATTCCTGGATCTCAGGGGTGGAATCGGACGGCGCCTTCACGACGATGTCGCAAAGAGAAGCCATCTCTCCCCCGCTCTTGCCGGTCAAGCCGATTACCTTGACGCCTTTGGCCTTGGCGGCCATAATCGCGTAGATCACGTTCTTGGAGTTGCCGGAAGTGCTGATGGCGATCATGGCGTCGCCCGCCTTCCCCAGGCCGTAGATCTGCTGGGCGAAGATCAGTTCCGGCGCCACGTCGTTGGCGAAAGCCGTGCCCAAGCCTACGGAATTGACAAGCGAGACGGCCGGGATAGCGCTCTGCAGATTGCAGGCGAGGTAATCGCCCCTTTCTCCGTAAGCGGAGAGGCGTTCCTTTTCCTCGCCCGACAGCGGGCGTTTTTTAAGGAAGCCCTTCATCAGTTCGCCGACGATGTGCTCGCAGTCCGCGGCGCTGCCGCCGTTGCCGCAGCAATAGATCGTCCCGCCGCTTTTAAAAGTTTCCTTCAAAGCCTGCGCGGCTTTCTCTATGTCTTCTTTGCAGCAAGTAAGCGCGGGATAGCGCTCGTAGAGGAAATAAGGGCTTTTCATTTTCTACCTCTCTTTTTTCCTGTGAAACCTGATCTGCCTTTGGAAAAGGACGTTTTCCTTTCCGGGCGGAAGGATCTTTTGCCGCCGCTCTCGCCTTTCCTGCCTCTGATGTCCCTGGCCGGCTTGCCCATACCGTAGCGTTCTTCATAGCCGCCGTATTCTTTTTTCTTCGGATAAGCTCTGCCTTTCATGGCGTTCCTGGCCCTGGCCGGGCGCTTGAAGCCGGGCTTCCTCTCGAAGCGCTTCTCCCCTTCCTCTCTTTCCTTGGGCGGGATGGCGATCTCGGATTCCAGCTCTTCTTTCCTAACGGTGTGGCGCTCGCCTTTCTTTTTGCGGTTGGCGAAGGCTCCGCGGTAATTCTTTTCTTCCGCTTCCGTTCCGGGGAAGAAGGAAACTTTTTCCTCTCCCTCTTCGAACATGTCGGAGGAATAATCTTCCCTGGGCTCTTTTTTAACTTTCGGCTTCTCTTTTTTGGCGAAAGCGCTCAAAACGATCTGCGGCTCTTTCCTGGGGCTCTTGCGATTCGCCGCTTTCAAAGCCTCCGCATGCCTGACAAGCCCGGCGCGTTGGAAGAGCTCGTATTCCTCTTCAAAATTAAGTTCCCGCCAGGCGCCTATTGGCAGCGAGCCCAAGCGGACGTTCTCTATCCTTATGCGGTCGAGCTTGGTGACTTCCGTCCCGACTTTCTTGACCATCTTGCGGATCTGGCGGTTGCGCCCTTCCCTTAAGATGATCCTGAAGCGCCGCGGCCCGACCTTCTTGATTTTGCAGGGCGCCGTCTGGACGCCTTCCAGCTTCACGCCGTGCGAGAGTTTTTCCAGCATCCCTTCCGTCACCGGATCCTCGGTGTCCACCACGTATTCCTTTTCATGCAGGAATTTCGGATGCATCAGACGGTAGGCCAGAGTCCCGTCGTTGGTCATGAGGACAAGACCGGTCGAATCCTTGTCGAGCCTGCCGACCGGGAAGAGCCTCTCCTCGCATTCCACGAGATCCTTGACGGTCGTCTCTCCTTTCTGCAGGCAGCTTGTCACCACGCCGTAAGGCTTGTTCAAGATTATGTAACGCAGCTTCTGAGGCGTTTCCACCACTTCGGAGTCGTACTCAACTAGATCTTTGTCGGGATCAACTTTCGTGCCCAAGACTTTCACAGTCTCGCCGTTGACCCTGATCTTCCCGGCGAGGATGTGCTCCTCCGCCCTGCGGCGGGAGCAGATCCCGTGTTCGGAAAGATATTTTTGCAAACGCATCAACATGTATGTTCCTTTAAAAAAGCGATGCCGCGCTCGATATCCGGTCGCGACGACACATTGTAAACTTCAGTGAAGGGAAGCTCCCAGTGCCCGTAAGGGCCGAAGAGAAGCTCCGCTTTCGGCAGAAGCGCCGCCAAACGCATCAGCCATTCCTCCGGGACCTGGCGGTCTCTGGCGCCGCCGATCAAAAGGATCGGCATGTCGCCAAGATGCCTGGCCGCCCTGCCTACGTCCACTTCCTCAGCCAGCACGCCTTGGAAGCGCTTCATCAGGTACAGCGTGATGAAAGTGCTCGTCCTGCTCGGCACATGGTAAAAGGCCTTGGCGTAATGCCTCAATACCTGCACCAGACTGACGAAGGGGCTGTGCGCGATGACCGCCTTCACGCAGCCGCCCCTAGAGGCCGCCAAAAGCGAGACCGTCGCGCCCAGGGAAAAGCCCCAGTAGAAGATGGGGCTGCCTTCCGCCAGCTGCGATTTGACGTAGTCCGTGATTATCAAAAGATCTTTCGTTTCCAGATACCCCAGGGTGCAGGCCGCCTTATCGCTGCCGCCGTGCCCTCTGAAATCGTACATCAGAAGCGAATAACCCTCCTCGACGTAAGGCCTCAGGTACGTGAAGGCGCTGCTCTTGTTGCCGCCCAGATTGTGGCTTGCTATCAGAACGCCCTTTTTAGATCTGGAAGGAATGTACCAGCAGGCCAATTCCACGCCGTTCTCGCCCTTTATCTTCAGGTCGCTGTAGGCGTAGCCGAAATCGCCGGGCAGACTGGAGAATGACTTCTTGCCCGCCTGGCGCGTGATCTTAAAGTAACACCAGATCCCGGGACCAAAAGCCCAAAGACCGCCCAAGACCAGAAGCATCACTATGATCAGCGTCAGCATGAAGAAAAGCGCTCCTCCTTTCCTATCTCCGCAAGATAAGCCTTCAAGCCCGCGAATTCGTCTTTGGCTTCGCTCATATGGTGCGCCGCGTGCCCTTCCGCATTGAGAAGGACGTAATCCTCAAACCCCGCCTTGTGCAGCAGCATGAGCGCCTTGTGCGTCTCCTCGACGTTCCTTTCGTCGCTCGGCGACAAAACGATCATGAGGAGGTAGCTCTTTATGACTTCCGCCGCGTTGACAGGCATCTTCTCTTCGCTGAAACTGTGCAGCGCCGGGTCGTAAACGAAGCCCAGGTGCGTGCTGTCTATGGAGTCGATGAGATCAAGGGCCGAACTCACGCTGTCGATAACGGAATCCTTCCTCGGCTCGATGCCGAGGCAGACGTCCAGATCTTCCGCGAAATCAGCTCCGTCCGCTATGATCTCCCTTATGACTTCCAAGGGCGCTTCTCCCGGTTTGACCCCGACTCTCAGGGAGACGAGCTCGCTCCCCACCGCGTGGGAAAAGCAGATCGCCTTTTTCAGATAGCTTTTCTCCGCTTCCGGTTCTTTCCCGAAAAGCGTCAGCCCGTAAAGGCACATCACATGAAGCTTGTGGTGCCTGGCGTGCTGCAAAAAAGGCAGTTTGCTCCCCGGCTTCAGGTTTCCCATATGGAAAGGCGAAGTCGGAGTAAGGGAGATCGCTATTCCATTGAGTCCCCTTTCGCAGGCTTTGTGCACCGCGAGCTCAAGGTCGTCCGCATCCGGAATAAGAAGGTCTGTCGTGCAGGCAAGCTTCATTTTATTTCACGAAAAAAGTTTTCTCTCTGCTGGCGCCCACGGAGACTTTCCTGATCGTGCAGCCCGTCTCTTCTTCCAGGCCCTTCAGATAAGCCTTGGTCAGTTCCGGCAGATCTTCGTAGCAGGTGCAGTTGGTAATGTCTTCCTGCCAGCCCTTGAATTCGGCGTAGCGGGCCGGCACGCAATACTTCAGGATCCTGGCGTCCGTCGGGAATTCCGTCAGCTCATCATTCGTATTGAGAGCCTTGCCGTTGAAGCGCGTGGCCGGGCCGGTGTAGCGGTAGGCCGTGCAGATCCTCAGTTTCGGCATGACGTCCAGGATGTCGAGCTTCGACAAAATGATGTCCGGTCCGTTGACCGTCACAGCCAAACGGCAGGCCACCGCGTCGAACCAGCCCGTCCTTCTCGGGCGTCCCGTGACAGTCCCGAATTCCCCGGCGATGTGGCGCAATATCTTGCCGTAGGTGTAATCGTCGTTGGCGGTCTTCGCCAGTTCCTTGCATTCCTCGTAGCTCATGCGCTTGTCGGCGCTCTCCACGGAGATCTCCTCTTCCGTGCCCAGTTCCGTGGGGAAGGGGCCGGCGCCCACGCGCGTCATGTAAGCGGACATCACGCTGTAGATCCTGTCTATGCAGTGCGGCGGAAGGCCCGTACCGGTAAGGAAGCCGCCGGCGCAGCAGTTAGAGCTTGTGACGAAGGGGAACGTGCCGTGGTCAATGTCGAGCAAAAGGCCCTGGGCGCCTTCCAGCAGGATCTTTTTGCCCGCTTTGTAAGCCTCCCTCAGATACACTCTCACGTCCACGCAGCGCGGCAGCAAAATCTTGCCCCATTCGAGGTAAGATTTGATGATAGCCTCAGCGTCGAAATGACCGTCGGCGGTCAGCCATTCGCCGCCCCTCTGGTCCGGCAGCTTCATCCACTCTATGAATTGATCTTTCGTGGCGCCGCAGACGTTGAAGACATATTTTTCTTTCTGCTCGCAGTGCTTTTTGACTTTCTCGGCGAAAAACTCAGGATCCTCCAGGTCGTTCAGACGGATGCCGCTCCTTGCAATTTTGTCCATGTAAGCCGGGCCGATGCCGCGGGCGGTCGTGCCGATCTTGTTTTTGCCAAGCGCCACTTCCTGGGCCCTGTCCAGTATGCGGTGCCAGGGCATGATGAGGTTCACGTCACCGCTGATCAATAGATTTTCGCAGTTGATGGAAACCTTCGCCAGATCCTTCATTTCCCTTTCGATCAGGACCTGCGGATCAAGAACCATGCCGTTGCCGATGATGTTTATGGTTCCGGGATTGGCGATGCCGCTCGGCACATTGGAAAGCTTCAGCTTCTTGCCGTCGAAAACAACCGTGTGCCCGGCGTTGCAGCCGCCCTGCGCCCTAACGACGATGTCGCTTGAGCCGGCGAATTCATCCGTGAATTTTCCCTTGCCCTCGTCGCCCCAGGCGGCGCCGCAGACCCCGATGACCTGTTCTTTAACACTCATAAATATGCCTTAATTATTATTTACAAAGATACTTGGATTATACAAAAAAGAAGAACCTGGGACAAGGTCAAAGCGTCTTATCCAGCGTCAGATAATCCTTTAGAGTATGGCCTCCCACCGTAGGCTTCAGCTTAAGCGTCACTTTGGAGCTCTTCGAGGTGTCCTTGCCGGACAGTTTGCGGTAAAGCGTCCAGAGATTTTCTATGGAATTGCCGTTCAAAACTTTCGTCGGATCGACGTTGGCCTGGATCGTCGCCCTGCTGGTGGCGTTCGGCTCGATTTTTATCGTGTCGTTGTTGATGCCGCTCAGCATTTCCGTATCGTCCAGGAAAAGTATCCAGTCCATCTTCTCCACGCTGGCCGTGCCGGAATGCGGGTTCTCGATATCGACCAGAGTGTTGAAGGTCAGCTTCGCGTTCTTGTCCCTCAGGGCCGTCAGGATATTGATGGAATCGGTCAAAGTCAGGGACGTCGGGTCTTTCAGTTTGTCAAGCTTCACGCCGGCATAGGAAAAGCCTTCCAGCCCGGCGAAAGTGTAATTGCACTCTTTTACGGTATTGAGGGAGTTGAAGACCGAGCAGCCGCTCATCAAAGCGGCGCACGCAACGCCTAGCAAAGCGACGGACAATTTCATAAGTTTCTCCTTAATTCTGTTGATTTATATTATATTTTAGCAAAAGGCCCGCTTGACTGGGAAAAGCGAAAGCTGTAGAATAGGTTTGTATTTCCACCATCTTTTAACCAATTTTAAGGAGATCACCATGAGATATCTGTTACTCGTCCTCGTTTGCCTTTTGGCCTTCACTGCCTGCAAAAAGGAAAAGACCCCCGGCCAGAAACTCGACAACGTCATCAACGCTGTCCAGGGCAAGTAATTTTTTTGCTTTGCGGGCGTAATTCAGCGGTAGAATGTCAGCTTCCCAAGCTGAACGTCGTGGGTTCGATCCCCATCGCCCGCTCCAAAAGCCCAAATTGGCAACAACAAAAAAAGACGCGTATCTTGCGCGTCTTTTTTTTGTTATAATTGAGGAAGTTACAGATTTCACCTAACAAGGAGTTCAACCATGAAAAAGATCCTGTCCTTATTGATCATCCTCAGCGTAAGCCTTGCCATCGCTGACGATATCCAGACCTTCAAAGGCAAATTCTCCAAGAACCGCCAGGAGGAAGTTGCCTGCGTCGTCACCGTCATTCCCGGGAGTGACGGCAGCACCTTCCAGGTCGTGACCGCGGAAGCCGAACCCCAGACCTACTCCTTCAAAGGCACGGTCTCTTTCGGCAGCTTCATCGCCCAGGACAAGGACGGCAAGACCGCCCTCGTCGGAAAGATCGGCAAAGACAATTTCCGCGCTTCCATCGTTGACAAAGACGAGAACACCCTGGCCTGGATCAGGACAGGCGAAGGCGGCCACAGGAGACCGGAAGCTCCGGCAGCGCCCGCAGCGCCAGCCGCCCCGACTGCTCCGACGACCGAAGTCCAGCCCGCCCAGACTCAGCAGACCCAGCCCGCGGCAACCGCCGAGCCCGTCGCCTCCGTTGAGCAGCAGGTCTACAAAGGCCAGTACATCGACGATGACGGCGAAGTGAAAAGCCTGACCCTGACCGTTGATTTCACCAACAAAGAGACCGGCGCCGCCCGCTTCACCTTAACGAGAACTGAAGCCGACGGCGACGTTGATTCCAGCCTGTACGAAGGCACCATGAAGAACGGCTCATTCTCCGCCAAGGAATTCCACCACGGCATCGAGCTGACCCCCGACACCATCAAAGGCACCGTTGCGAACGGCACTCTCCAGGGCGCCAAATATGACGACGGCTTCTTCAAAGAAGCGACCTTCAGCGGCAAACTTCAGGGCTCCCCGTCCGCGGTTCAAAACGTGGTCTCCAAAGGCGAGGCCATTAAGGAAGCCATAAGCGATCCCAACGCCTCCTTCTCCCAGGTCCTGCAGAAAGTTGCCACAGCCTTGCAGAGCGGCGACTACACCTACACTGGCAAATACATTGACGACGACGGCGAAGTGGAAACCTTGACTGCCAAAGTTTCCATCGCCCAGAACGGCAGCGCGACCTTCACCTTAACGAAGACCGAAGCCGACGGCGACAGCGATGTCGATTTCTACCAGGGCACCGTCAACGGCACCAACTTCACCGGAAGCGAACCTAACGAACGCACACCCGACGTCATCAAGGGAACCATCACGCCCAAGACCTTCAAAGGCGTCTATCTTGACGACGGCCGCAAACAGGAAGGCTCTTTCGAAGCCACCAGATAATTTCCGTTCTTTCTAAAAACTGAGACCCTTGACCGCAGGATAGAGTTTGCGGAAAAAAGCGTACCCCCGGTCGTATTTTTCCATGAGCTCCATGTTTGGATCAAGGGTCTCTTTTATTTTGACAATCTCTTTTGTACCGGAAGCGAGGCCTTTGTATTTGCCGCAAGCTGCGGCGGCAAGGATAGCGGCGCCTAAGCCCGGGCCCTCCTCGCTTTCCGGGATCATGAGCTCCAGTTTCAGAACATTGGCAAGGATCGTGCGCCACAAAGGGCTCTTGGCGCCGCCGCCGCAGAGGGTGGCTTTTTTTATTTCGAGGCCCATGCTCCTGGCCACTTCCAGGGAATCCCTAAGCCCGTAGGCCACGCCTTCCAGGACGCTCTGGTACATCTCGCTTCGCTTGGTGTCGAGGCTCATGCCGTAGAACATGGCCCTGACTAACGTGTCGTTGTGCGGGCTGCGCTCCCCCATGAGATACGGCAGGAAGAAAACCTTGTTCCCGCCCAGATTTTTAATTTCCGCCTGCTCTTTGGCGTAGTCCTTTTCTTCAAGGATCTCATCCATGAACCATTTGTTGCAGCTGGCGGCTGAAAGCATGCAGCCCATCAGGTGAAAACGGCCGTCCGCGTGGGCGAAGGCGTGCAGGCTGTTCTTTTCATCCACCAAAAATTTGTCGCTCGTAATGAAGATGGTGCCGGATGTGCCGATGGAAATGTTGCACTTGGCGTTCCCAATGGCGCCGGTGCCCAGGGCGGCCGCGGCGTTGTCGCCGGCGCCCGCGGCGACGATCGCTTCGCCCTTTATGCCAAGCTCTGCTTTGATCTCTTCTGAGAGCTTGCCAACCGCTTCATAGCTTTCGTGCAGAAGAGGCAGCTGTTCTTTTTTTACGCCGCAAATTGAAAGCATTTCTTCCGACCACCTTTTGTTTTTGACATCCAATAAAAGCGTGCCGGAAGCGTCGGAGTAATCTGTCGTAAAAGCGCCGGAAAGTCTATATACAAGATAATCCTTGGGCAGCATTATCTTTTTGATCTTTTTAAAATTCTCCGGCTCGTTGTTTTTCACCCAGAGGATCTTTGGCGCGGTGAAGCCAGCGAAAGCGATGTTGCCGGTGAAGGAGGAAAGTTTTTCTTTGCCTATCTCGTTGTTGAGATATTCCGTTTCCGCAACTGTGCGTCCGTCGTTCCAGAGAATGGCGGGGCGGATGATTTCGTCATGCTCGTCCAGGATCACAAGTCCGTGCATTTGCCCGGCGACCGCGATGGCGTCCACGCTTGAGCCGTTGTGGGCCCTGAGAAGCTTAATCAGGCCGTTTTTGGTTTGGCTAAGCCAAAGAGCAGGGTCCTGCTCGGACCAGCCCTCTTTGGGGAAGCTGAGCGGGTATTCTTCGCTTTGACATCCGACAACGCGGCCCGCTTCGTCCATCAGGAGAAGCTTGACAGCGGAAGTGCCTAGATCTATGCCGACGAACATTGGATCTCCTTAGAAGGGATTCTCCGTGGGATAGCGGTCGCCTTTGGCGCGGTTGAAATAGATCTCCTCCGGCTTGACGCCGAGAAGCTTGAAGACTTCGAAGAGCGCTTTGCCGTTATGAGAGAAAGTGACGGCGGTATGGTGCGGGAAATTCTTCTCCACGAGCACGTGCCGGTAGAAGCGGCCCATCTCAGGAACGGCGATGACGCCGATGGCGCCGAAGGAGCGCGTGCGCACGTTCAGTATCTCGCCCTGCGCGACGTAAGCTCTGAGCTTGGCGTCCGCGGTGCTCTGCAGTCTGAAGACGGTGGTCTGGCCCGGCGCGAGATCGCCTTCCAAAGTGCCGTTGGTGACTTCCGCAGGCAGGCTTCTGGCCATGATCTTCTGGTTTCTCATTTCGCAGAAAGATAGTTTCGTAGAGGCGGTGTTGCCGCAGTGGAAGCCCATGAAGAGGTCGCTTTTTTTGTAAGGATATTTTCCTTTGATCTCTTCCTCGTACATGTCAGTGGGAACAGTGTTGTTGATGTCCAGAAGCGTGACGGTGTCCCTGCTCACCACCGTGCCTATGTATTCGCTCAGGGCGCCGTAGATATCGACTTCGCAGGCGGCGGGAATGCCCATCTGCGCCAGACGGCTGTTGACGTAGCAGGGTACGAAGCCGAACTGCGTCTGGAAAGCCGGCCAGCATTTGCCTGCCACGACTGTGTACTTGCGCATGCCTTTGTGCGCTTCCAGCCAATCCAGAAGCGTCAGTTCATACTGCGCAAGGTTATTCAAGACTTCCGGTTTCTTGTTGCCGGCGCCAAGTTCTTTGGCCATTTCGGCGGCGACATTTTCTATTCGCTTGTCGCCCGCATGTTTCTTGAAGGCTTCGAACAGATCGAGTTCGGAATTCTCCTCCAGCTCCACGCCCAGGTCGTAAAGGCGTTTTATAGGCGCGTTGCAGGCCAGGAAATCCTGCGGCCGCGGACCGAAAGAGATGATCTTCAGGTTTTGCAGCGCAGTCACAGCGTTGGCAACGGTTTGGAATTCGCTGATCATCTTTGCGCATTCATCCGCATCGCCGACGGGATATTCCGGAATATAAGCCTTGAGATTCCGGAGAGCGAGATTATAGCTGGCGTTCAGCATGCCGCAGAAAGCGTCGCCCCTGTCGTCTAAGAGTTTCTCTTTACCTTCTTCCGCGGCGGCTATCATCATGGAAGGCCCACTAAAGTATTTCACAAGGAGCGTTTCGGATGTCTCAGGGCCGAAATTGCCAAGGAAGACCACAAGCGCTTCAATTTGGTTTTCCAAGAGATCCTCGAGCGCCGCTTTGGCGTCCAGTTCGTTCTCCACGATGATTGGGCATTCGTAGATCTCGCCGTATTTTTCCCGGTAAGACTCTACGATCCTGACTCGTCTGCTTTCCGAAAGGCTCTTGGGAAAGCAATCCCTGGAGACGGCCACGATGCCAAGCTTGACGTCCGAAATATTGTCGCTTAGTTGATGCATATTGATTTTTCCCCCTGTAAAAAAAAGAGCCGGATGGACCGGCTCTTCTTCGTTTAAATTTACTGCTGCTTGGAGAGGAAGCGGAAGCTGGACTCGCCTATCGCGCCGTCCATCAGCGCCTGGCGGTCAACAATGACATCCTGGGAAGTGTAGGACGTGACGTAGTCGCCCTTAGACTCATCATACTCGCCGTCGCGGTTGACGTCGTTCAAAGACTCGGCCAGGATGCGGACTCTGAACTGGTCGCTCCTGGTCGTTATGAGCGCGCAGAGATGGCTGTAGCGCTCAACTGTCATGCCTCTGACGGAAAGAATGTCTGTGATGTTCTTGTAGGGCTTGAGTTCAGCTTTGCCGTTCTGGGCCACGCCGCGGTAAATGTCCTCGGCAAGCTTTGAACTGACGCCGGGAAGAGATGCCAAAACTCTCGGCGGAGCGGTATTGATATTGATCTGCCCCTGGGTGGAGCATGGCGTCAGGTAGGCGTAATCGAACCAAGCGAAACCCGAACAGTCGGCGTCATGAAGCCCGGAAGGCGTTAATCTCAACTTGATGCCGCCCTTGGCGGAAACATGCTCGGGGCCGATCATGCCGCAGAAGAAACCGTCGGACTTGTTGGCTTGCAGATGCCTGGGAACGCTGATCTGATATGGATCGTTAATGTCTTTGTCAGAAATGGAAGTCTTCGGGAATTCTTCATATTCAGCTTTGTCGTAATTGTAAACTTCGACTTTGATAGTCGCGTTGTGATTCTCCTCAAGAAATTCCGTCGTCTTGATGGAGTCGTTCAATCCGAAGATGTAGAGGCCATAAGGCTGCTTTGTAAGGCCTTTCTCGACCCACTCCCATTCGCCTTTGTCCTGGGGCTGCCTGGTGTAGAACATAGCGGAGCCGTACCCTGGACCGACGCTGAACTTATCGCCTTTGGAGGTATGCAGGGTTTCCTGGGCGCCGACAGAGTAGCCGTCGGGCGTGATCGAAGTTGCCGTGCTGTTCTTTATGACGAAGACCTGGTCTTTCTGTTTGCCGCTGCTGATCCTGAGTTTCTGGCCTTCCCAGATGCCGGGCTCCCAGTTGACGTCCTTGGCCTGGAGCTTGCCGGTGTCAGATTTCGCGACCGTGCCGAAGGCCGGGCGCCAGCCGCCCAGATGCGCTCCCTCTTCCTCCGCGTCCATTCTGACGCCATAGGTCGTGAAGCTCTTGGCGATGGCCTGCATGTAGCGGTTCGCTTCCTGGGTCTTGTTGCCGGTGCCGATGTTTTCCCAGTCGCCGCTTCGCCTGACTTTCCTCAATTCGCCGACCGTGGCGTAAGGAGCGTTCTTGACATAAGCCCTGCTTTCAGCTCTGGTGCGGACGTTGTGGTTCTCCGCTTCCCTTAAGGTGCCGCCGATGGTTGGCTTCGTAGTCTTGACCCAGGTGTAGTGCGTCGGGTCGTCCTTCTGCGTTGAGCAAGTCAGCTCGTTGGGTTTCAACGTTCCGTATTCAACGGTACGGGCCGCGATCTGGCCGTACTCGTTCTTCATAGTCATGGAGAGGAAGCCGCCTTCCCTGGGGATGCCTAAGAACATGGCGTCGTCGCCGCTCTTGGCGCCGTCCACGGTCCAGCTGATGCCGGGCTGAGCCTGGATCCAGTTGCTGCCGCTGTAGTGCACGGACTTTCTGATGCCGGTGACGCCGTTGCGGCCCGATTCGCTTCTGGGGCTGTGGATCTCGATGATCTCATACTTCATCTGGTCGTGCTTCCAGTTGGCGCCGGAGAGCCAGAGCTTGTCGCCGCTCACACGGGAGATCTTGTAGCGCACGCCCCACAAAACGTCGGGCAGTTCGTAGCAGGGATAAGATTCTTTGACGTTGTCGCCCCAGGTGCCGTTCTTACTGGCGCCGAACGTATAGTCGAAAACGTGGCGGTTGTTCGTCAGATAGAAGTAGCCGTTGGCCGGGATGACCGGGTTCGGATCGTCGTAGAGGCTGCCTATCCTGGCGTTGAAGTGCGGAGCGCTCTCTATTATGGCGATCTGGTCGGCATAGTCGCCGGTGTTGATTACGACGCGCCAGTTGCGCAGAGAAATGTCCCTGTCGCTGATGTTGATCAACTCCACTACGTCAGGACGCTGGATGTAAACTACGTCGAAAACATTCTTGGATTTTGCCAACGTCGAGGAAGACGTCGAAGCGCCGTTGCGAAGGCCCGTAGTCTTGGCAGTTGAAACGACAAGCGGCAGGAGTCCGTCCACCGCCCTGACAGCGTCGCCGTCTTTGTAGGGATAGCGCTTCATCCAAACTCTGTCTTCGCCGCCAGGCATCTTCATCTCGCTGCCCTTTAGGTCTTCCTTTCTAAGTTCGACCATCCTGGTCTCGGAGTATTTGCTCGGATCGCCGTCCAAATCCATGAATTCGTTGAAGCCTTTCCAGGGCACGGTATAGCTCTTGCCCAGGACTTTCGTCATAACGCTGTCGCCGCTCGTGCCGAAGGAACCGGTGAAATTCTGATCGCCGATGAAAGCGTAATAGTAGAGATCCTTGGGCGGCTTGATCTCTTGCTGGATCTGCGTCGGGAAGGCCCAGATATCCTGGGCTCTGGGAACGATCGAAATAACGCCGGCGTGCCCGCACTCCCAGCTCCAGCCCGTGTAGAGGCAGGCGAAGAGAGTATCGTTGGTAAAATTATCCGCCTTGGCAAGCGTCGTTCCGCATCCGACGTGAATAGTGTCGCCGCTGTTGTCAATGATCGGATAGTAACCGATCTTCTGGTTAGCGTTGTTATACAGAACAAGCGTGCCGCCTTTCAGGAGATTACGGGGAATGCCGCCCCACTTGCGGTTCATGAGCTTTTTGAAATTGCGCCAAAGCGTATTGTACGCCGCTCTCCTTGGATCGCTGCCGAGTTTTACCTTGTAGCCGGAAGAATAGCTTTCCTTTTTGCCGAAATAATCGACCGAACCGCCGCTGGAACTTGATTTGCTGTTTATGGGGAAGGCGTAAGTCACGCTTCCGCCGTTGTAGTTGTACCATTTTGAGAAGAGGTGCGCGTTGTCCGTCGGATCGCTGCCCAACAAAATACGATCGGCCTCGAAACTGTAAGAGCCGTCGTTGGCCATGATCTCGTTGAAGTTCACAGCCTCTACGCCGTACTCGTTGCCGACGGTCGTAAGCACGTGGTTCTCGTCACGGTAGTCGATGACGTTTGCAACCAGACTTTGCAGAGCGATGGTAGAAGGTTCGAACTTGTAATCAGAATTGGCGCGCCTGAAGATCCTTCTGATCTGCTCACGCTCGGCCACATTGATGTTAACGCGGTTGTAAATTTTGGACGTGCTGTCAACGTACATGTCCCTAGTGTGCGTGTACGTCGTTCCAAGGTGCTTTATCCATTCGGTGGCGGCGCTGCGCTGCCCCGGCATGCAGATGTCGATCACGTCCTGCATGGAAGTGAAGGCCATGTCGTCCCAGCGCGGCCTGTCCGGCATGAATTCTTCCGCTTCATCTAAGCCTTCGCCGGCTTCGTCAACTTTTTGGTTGGCGTTGTTGTCGATCTTATCGCTTGCGTAGAGAGGCAGATTGTAGTTGTCGTCAACGTTGGCCTGGCCCGGCTTGGTGTCGCGGCCGTAGCGGTACTTTATGAGTTTCTGCGCGGCTTCCTTTGAAAGCGGCAGCCCCCTGCCTTCTCTGGTCTGGCCGTCTGACAGGATAACTTCTCTTGTGGAGAAACCTTCGTTCTGCTCGTTGTCGCTCGTAGCCGAAGCTATGTTGACGTTGATCTTGGAAGCTTCGTCTTCAACGGCGATCGCATAACGTCCCTGAATGTTACCGGCGTTGTCCTTGACATAGAACCAGCGGGACGGCGGCACGGCCGGCAGATCCTTGGAAGGAGAGCGGGAAAGCGCGTCGGAAATGTTCACCTGATTTGGGGACTTCGGATCGGCCTGAAATTCTTTGCACCAGGGCTCGTCTTCCGAATCCCAGCCCGGGGATGCATAGACGTCCTGGCGAAGCACGCTCAAAGCGTGTTCCAGGGCGGACTGGGCAAGAAGATCAGATTGCGATTTGGCCAGCGTGGTGACGCTGGTCTGGCTTTCCATTGTCATGAAAGCTGAAAATGTCGCCGCCAAAAGCGAAAGGACCGTCAAAACAGTCAAAACGGCAAGAAGCGCCACGCCTCCCGGTTTTTTCGTAGCAGTACCTCGGCTCGCGATCATGTAAAACCTCCATATTCGTATCATATCGTTTATTTTATCAAAAACCTCCCCCTCTTTGCCATATGCCGGAACGCCCGATCTCCAAAAGCCTGTGTTTATCGTTGTTTCGGGCCGCAAATTTAAGTCAATTCCGCCTTGACAAAGGGATGGCGGATGAGATATTGACATAAAGCGTTGATTTTATGTATAATTACGCCAGTTAAATTTTTTTAATTACTTTTTTGCGCGCCTTGTCTTATGGTTTGACTAGGCGGCACAAAAAAATCAAACCCAAAAATCTGTAGGAGATTTACTATGGCTACCAAAAAAGCTGAAAACCTGAACAAGGGTCTGCTCGTGGAAGACGTCGTCGCCGCTACCGGTTTGACGAAGAAACAGGCCACCGCCGCTGTCGGCGCCGTCCTCGGCTCCGTCCAGAAAACCCTGAAGAAGGGCGGCAAAGTCGCTATCGTCGGCTTCGGCACCTTCGCCACCAGCAAGCGCAAAGCTCGCAAGGGCATCAACCCCAAGACCAAAGAACAGATCAAGATCGCGGCCAAGACCGTGGTCAAATTCAAAGCCAGCTCCGCTCTGCTCGGCAAGTAATTTGTCTTTTGGCAAAATAAGTGCTGCGGGCGGTCACGTCCGCAGCCTTATTTTTAATCTAAGGAGAAAGCGTCATATGAAACTTAATTGTGTTTTGAGTCTTTTGCTTGCGGCCCTCGCGCTCTGCGGCTGCGCCACTTCTTCGCTTACCAAAGACGATCTCGCTTCCGCCAGAAAATATTACGTCGGCACTTTGGTTGACAAACAGATCATGGAAATGGACCGCACGGAAAAAGGCGTCTTCGGCGACAAGACCGTAAAGGCCACTTATCTGCGTTTGGCTGTCACCAACGACGAAGGCGTGACCCGCTACTTCTACAACCTAACAGAAAACGAAAGCGACGCGCGCACTCTCCAAACTTATTTCTACAGTCTCCTCAAAGGAGACAAAGTCCAGCTCGACCTGGGCTTCATCGACGCCGGACAAAACGAAGAGGAATTCGAAGGCGTCCTGAAACTTTAAAACAGTTTCGCGATCATGACAATGAAAAAACGGCTCTCATTTGAGAGCCGTTTTTTTGTTCACTGATCAAGGCGTCCTACGATCTTTCCGTCCTCAAGCTTCAAGATCCTCTGGTTTCTGCTTCCCCGGAATTTCAGTTCCAAACTTTTTTCCGCCAGAAGAAAAGGTCCGTCCACAAGAACGTCGATCGACTTTAGAAGTCTCGCCCAATCGTCGTGCCCGCCCTCTTCTATTCCTTTCTGAAGCTCCTCGTAGGTGTAGCCCGTGAAAGCCCAGACGTTCTTGCCCGCGGCTTTGACAGCTTCCGCGATCACGGCCGCGGGTTCGGGCTGGAAGAAGGGCTCGCCGCCGGAAAGCGTCACGCCGTCGAGATAAGGATCGGCTAGGATCTTTTCTATCATCTCTTCCGTCGTCGATTCCGTGCCGCCCATGGGATCGTGCGTCTGCGGATTCTGACAGCCGGGGCAGGCCTTGAGGCAGCCTTGGAAAAAGACCACCGCGCGAAAGCCCGTCCCGTCCGTTATCGATTCGGAAAGGAAACCGGCCAAACGAAATTTCATCTTTTTATCAGACGTTGTGTTTGACGCGTTCCTCGACCTCGGCGCGCTTGGCGTTGTTGAAGCGATCAAGCGTCCCCACAAGGTAGCCTGTGATGCGGCGGATACGCTGGAAGTTTCCGAGTCCGTCCTCTTCCTTTCTGCCGCAGTGCGGGCAAGTGTCGCCTATTATGCCGTTGAAGCCGCAGACCGGGTCTCTGTCGACCGCGTGGTTGACAGATCCGTAGCCCACGCCGTAGTCGTGCATCATGCGGATGATCTTTTCGAAGGCTTCCAGGTTCTGGGTCGGATCGCCGTCGAGTTCAACGTAGGTGATATGGCCGGCGTTCGTCAGATTGTGATAGGGAGCCTCGAGTCTGATCTTGTCGCGCGCGCTGATCGGGAAGTAAACGGGAATGTGGAAGCTGTTGGTATAGAACTCATGGTCCGTGATTCCGGGCATGACGCCGAAGCGCTTGCGGTCCATCTTGACGAAACGGCCGGAGAGACCTTCAGCAGGAGTAGCCAGCAGCGAGAAGTTCAGGCCGTAGTCCTTGCTGGCCTGGTCCATCCTGTCGCGCATATGGCCGATGATCTCGAGGCCGAGATTCTGCGCTTTCACGGATTCGCCGTGATGCTCGCCGATCAAACTCTTCAAAGTTTCCGCCAAGCCGATGAAGCCGCAGGAGAGCGTGCCGTGCTTTAGGACTTCGCCGACCTCGTCGTCGGGGCCGAGCTTCTCAGAGTCGATCCAAACGCCGGCGCCCATCAGGAACGGGAAGTTCCTGACTTTCTTGTGGCTCTGGATGGCGAAACGGGAAAGCAGCTGATCGATGACCAGGTCGATCTTGCGGTCCAGCGACTGGAAGAAAACGTCGATGTTGCCGTGCGCAAGGATTGCGAGACGGGGCAGGTTGATGGTCGTGAAAGAGAGGTTGCCACGGCCGTTGGAAACGGCGTTGGAAGGATCGTAATCGTTGCTTATGACGCGTGTGCGGGAGCCGATGTATGCGTTCTCGGTCTCGGGGTGCCCTTCTTTATAGAAGGCTTTGTTGAAAGGCGCATCCTGGAAGGAGAAGTTAGGGAAG
>JAFSWV010000017.1 GCA_017444325.1 bacterium
CCGTCACGAGCGTTATTCTTACCGACCGGCACAGAAACGCCCTGGGCGGCGTCATGGGCGGAGCGATCTTCACCCTGGCGGATTTCGCCTTCGCGGCTTTGACGAACGACAAGGAAAGAGCGACGGTCGCCCAGCAGGTCACCATAAATTATCTTGCCGCGCCTAAGGGAGCGAAGCTCACAGCCACCGCCCGCTACAAAAAGGACGGCAGGAACTCCTGCGTGGTCAACATCGACGTGACGGACGACACGGGCCGCGAGATCGCCCAGTTCGTCGGCACCGGCTTCAAGCTGAGCAAAGACAATAATTGCCAAAACAAATAATTTCACCCGCTGAACAATCATGAAAAAATATTTTCCGCTTTTCATTGTCGTCCTGGCGGCGCTTGGCGCCCTGGTTGTTTTTATAAATCACACTCATAAAAAGGACAAAAATATGAAAGACACCGTTTATCAGTTTTCCGTCAAGACCCGCGACGGGAAGGAAAAGAGTCTGAAGGACTATGAGGGTAAAGTTCTTCTGATCGTCAACACCGCCACAAGATGCGGCTTCACCCCGCAGTACGAAGGCTTGGAGGCCATGTACGAGCGGTTGAAAGGCGAGGGCTTCGAACTTTTGGATTTCCCCTGCAACCAGTTCGGCCAGCAGGCGCCCGGCAGCGACGAAGAGATCCATTCTTTCTGCGTATTGAATTACAAGACGGCTTTCCCGCAGTTCGCCAAAGTGGACGTCAACGGCGAGGGAGCTGACCCGCTCTTCAAATTCCTTGTCACCAACACCGCCTTCGCGGGCTTCCCGCCGGACGGCAAGATCGCTCCCATACTTGAGAAGATGCTGGGCGAGGCCGATCCCGAATACGCCAAGAAGCCGGACATTAAATGGAACTTCACCAAATTCCTCATCGGCAAAGACGGCCGCGTAACAAAACGCTTCGAGCCCACCGCGCCCCTTGAGGAAGTAGAGAAAGCCGTTAAAGAGGAAATCAGCAAGGAGAAATAACCATGAGCAAAAAGGTTCTTATAATCTCCTCCTCGCCCAGGAAGGGCGGGAACTCCGACATTCTTTGCGACGCTTTTATGGAAGGCGCCCTGGAAGCCAAAAACAAAGTCGAGAAGATCCGCATAGCCGACCTTAAGATCGGCTATTGCACGGGCTGCTACGCCTGCCAGAAGACCGGCAAATGCGTCATAAAGGACGACGCCCAGTCTGTCATCGCGAAGATGATGAAAGCGGACGTTATCGTTCTGGCTTCCCCGGTCTATTTCTTCTCTATTTGCGCCCAACTTAAGGCGCTCATCGACCGCACGGTGGCGATCTATCCGAAGCTCACGAACAAGACCTTCTATTACATCATGACCATGGCCGAGACTGACCGCAAGACCTTCAAGACCAGCACGGCGCCTTTGAAAGGCTTCATAGACTGCTACGAAGGAAGCAAGGTGGCCGGCAAAATATTGGCTGACGGCGTCTATGAAAAAGGCGCGGTGAAGGGAACGAAGTTCGTTTCCCAAGCCAGAAAGCTCGGCGCCGCTGTCTAAAGAAGCCGTTATGAATGACGACCTTCATCGCTCCCGTCATAGCCTGCGACGAAGCGCTGCTGGAAGTTGAATTCATGCGCGACAGCGATCTTGAGCTGCTGGATTGCCTGAAAAAAGTTCTTTCCGGCGAAGCTGACGAGCGTACGGAAGGGCGAGAGTTGTTGATTTTGTTTCTGAAATGTGATATAATATATACGTTTAAGAAATAAAATTTATGAACTACATTGCTTTCAGAGAACGGTTTCATGACTTCGCTTGCTTCTCGGTGGAGCAGGCGGCGGCGGCGTTTCCAGGCTTCAGCCGTAGGAATTACGTTTCATGGCTTGCCAAAGGCTATATAAAGCGCCTGAGACGCTCATGGTATGCGTTTGCCGACGTTGCTTCCTTGTCCGGAATAGGCGAATACTTCGCGGGCAGGATATATTCGCCGAGTTATCTTTCCTGCGAATAGGTGATGGCGCGTTCCGGGCTGATTCCCGAGTCTGTGGTTCAATTTACTTCGGTGACCTCGCTCAAGACGGAATCCTTCAAGAATGATTTCGGGGAGTTTTTTTACCGCAGCGTCAAGCCTCAGCTTATGTTCGGCTACAGAGTTGAGACTGTGGGGGACGGATTGCCGGTTCAGATAGCGACTCCGGAGAAGGCTCTTTGCGATTTCCTGTATCTCAATCCGCAATATGATACAAAAGACGAGATCGAAGCTTTACGGCTTGATCCGGACGTGCTGGCGGAGATATCCGCAAACAGCAGACTAGACTCCACGGCCGCCCGCTTTGGTTCGCAAGCCCTTGCTAGGCGTGTGGGGCTTGTTAAGGAGATTTACTCACTATGATCTCTCTGGAATCTATAAGGGGCTTCTTCCCGGAAGAACTGCGCTCCGGACAGTTTTCCAAGCATATTCTCAAAGAGTATGTGGAGTGTCTTGCACTTGAATGGATATCGAGAAGCCGATGGGCCCCGAAACTGGTGTTTATTGGCGGCACGAGCCTGAGGCTCATCAAGGGGATCGACAGATTCTCGGAAGATCTTGATTTTGACTGCAAGGGACTTTCGCCTGATGAGTTCGTGCTCTTTACCGACGCGCTTGTGGCGTATTTAA